>CAZFLS010000089.1:0-5553 GCA_964518815.1 uncultured Candidatus Peribacteria bacterium | reverse complement strand
GAGCAATATCAAAATTTATTTAAAGAAAATAAATTTGATAACGAGAAAATTTCTGATGATGATCTACCTGATTGGTTAAAATCATCTGTGAATATGGAAGAAAAAGAAAATACTAATAATTTAGATAATTGAATTAAGGAAAATAAAGAAATCGAAAAAATAAAAAGACCTGCCAAATCTAAAATTACTAAAACTGATATTAGCAACAAAAAACAAACTGAAATAAAAGAAACTAAAACCAAAAAAATAAAACCAAAAATTGATATTCAAAAATCTGAAGATGATTTAAAAATCAAAAAGGCAAAAAACGATAAAAAAGCTGAAGATAAAAAAAATCCTGTTATTCAAAAAATAACAAAAAATGATATTCAAAAATCTAAAATTAATAAAACTGATATTAACACTAAAGAAAAAGCTGAAGTAAAAGAAATTGAGACAAAAAATCCTGAAATTGAAGATAAAAAACTAAAATTTGATACCAATAAACTTAAACCAGAAGAATTAAAAAATAATAAGTCTGAAACAAAAAAATCTGAAGATAAAAAAAATCCTGTTATTCAAAAAATAACAAAAAATGATATTCCTTTAGGAAATATTGATGACCTTCCAGAATGGCTTAAATAGTATTGTTAATGAAAGACCGATTTAATTAAAAATCGGTCTTTTTTATTTGCTTTTTACTATGTTTTGACTACTATCCTAACTATTAAATTACTTCATGTTTTTAATAATTTTACCTTTAAATCTAATTTTTATGTGAATGTGAAATATTACCTTTCTTTTAACTTATTTGATTATTGCATTTATTTTAACTTTATTTCTTACTCCATTTTATATTAAATTTTTACATAAATATAGTCTTGGGAAAAAAATAAGAGAAAACGCTCTTATTGGCAAAGCTACAATTTTTTCTGAATTACACAAAGATAAAATTGGTACACCATCTATGTGATGATGAGTAATACTTTTTGTTATTTTTTTCCTCGTAATAATGTCAATTATTGCACTATATTTTTGACCACAAATACAAGATTTATTTTGAATAAAAATTAAATACTCATTATTTAATAGAAATGAAACTTATCTTGCACTTTTTACTCTTTTTACTGTATGACTAATCTGACTAGTAGATGATTATTTGAATGTAAAAGAAATATGAAGAACTAAATGATTATGAGCACGTGTAAAAATGATCTTACTTATAATATTTGCTTTTTTGGGAGCTTATTGGTTTTATTATAAGTTATGATATAGAAGTTTTAATCTTCCTTATCTTGGAAACATAAATGTTTGATGGATTTATATACCTCTTTTTATATTTATAATCATATCTATGGCAAATGCTGTAAATATTACAGATTGACTTGATTGACTTGTTTGATGATTACTTTTGTTTAATTATGTAGTTTATGCAATAATTGCTTATAATTCAAAATTATTAATACTATCTGCATTATGCATGATTATAGTTTGAACTTTAATTGCATTTTTGTGGTTTAATATTAAACCCGCCAAGTTTTATATGTGAGATATATGAGCTTTAGCTTTATGAGCAAATTTATGAATTATTGCTATGATGACAAATACTTTAATAGTACTTGTAATTATCTCTGGTATTTATATTTTAGAAATAATTAGTGATATAATCCAGATTACTAGTAAAAAATTAAGAAATTGAAAAAAGGTTTTTTTAATAGCACCATTTCATCATCATCTAGAAGCTTGCGGATGGAAAGAAGAAACTATAGTAATGCGTTTTTGGCTTATTTGAATGGTATTAAGTAGTATTGGTTTACTTGTAGGTTTATTATTGAAATAAATCCCTTATACAGTGCTTGTATTAAAGAATTTTAACACTATTCACTAAATAAACTATATTTCAACATATCAAATAATTTTGACTTAGATTCACTAAATTCAATATTTTGTTTAAAATCTCATATAGTACTTGATGCAATAATTGTTGTATTTGGTAATGAAAAACCCTTATTACTTTCAATATGATAAGTAACTGGACTTGAAGAAGAATTATACATTATTAAATAATTATTTTCATAATCTTGTAAAAACTTTCAAATATCAGATCATGTATTAAAATCAATTTTTATTTCAGAAGTAGAATCATCAACTTTTTTCATCGCTCATAAATAATTATCTACACTATATCAAGAACCAAAACTTGTACTAGTTCATCAAGTTCATACAATTCAAAAAGTACTTCAATTTGTATCATTTCAAATAATATTCCAAGTTATATCTCCATTTAAATTTTCTATTTTAAAAAAAGAAGTTTTAAGAACATTGCTTATTCCTTTATTTGGATTTTTTGAATTAATCTGCATACTAGATCAACTATCAAAAAATAGTGGAATTATCTCAAAATTTCATACTCAAATTGATCATGTATAACTTTTTGCATAATTATTTATTTCATATTCAATAATTTGATCCTTTTGAAAGATTATATTATTTGGATCTGAAGCAAGAAGTTTGGAATCAAAATCATCATTATAAACAACTTTATCTTGAAATCATTCTTGGTGATTTTTTAATTTTAACATTGCATACTCCAAAGCTCATTCAGCTGCCGCATAAGTAGAAATTGTATTAAAAGTAATTCTTGTATTCTTGCTTTCTTGTACAATTAAAGATAAAATTCAAGACGATAAAATAACCAAAAATGCAGTAATAAGCATCGCTATTATTACAGAAAATCACGATTTAGTTTTTGGTTTATAGTTTTTAATTTTTAGAAACATATCTTATTAATTTTTAATTTATAAATTTATAATTTATTTTAACCTTGTACTAGATAACTTTGTACAGACAAGGCAATGCCTTGTCTCTAACTTTGTACTACCGCTTATATATCTTCTCACTTATTGTGGTTTGTACTTTTATAGAATATTCTTTTGCTAAATCAGATAAAATACCCTTTCAAGGAGCAATTCATAAGTCAAAAACCATTGTAACTTTTCATTCTGCATTGGTATTTTGAATATTTTCACTTCCAGATCATGAAATAAAAAATTTTACATTTCTTATTTCCACTCTATCATCACTAATTTTTTTAAAACTAGAACCACTCATACTTCAAAAAAAACAATCTTTATCAAAAACTCAAATATCACAAATAGTTATTGTACCTAAAATATCTTTCATTAAGTAGTATTTAATTCATCATTTTATAGCTAAAACAGAGTTTCAACTTCAAATATAATCCAATTTTTTATCTTCAGTCAATCAATCATAATATCAAAAATCAATTCCATTTTCTCGAATATCTCTTGCCACAGTTTCTGTAATATTTCTAGAATTTTCCTGTAATGCACGTGCTAATTCTAGCCTTTTATTTACATTAATAATATTTGAATAAACTCAAAAAATAGAAAGCATAATAATTGCAAGTATAGTAATTGCAACAATCATTTCTATCAATGTAAAACCAGAATTAGTTTTTGATTTTTGGTTTTTGGTTTTTAGAAACATAATTTATAATTTATAAAATATTTTACCTTGTACTAGATAACTTTGTACAGACGCGATTAATCGCGTCTCTAACTTTGTACTATTTTTTAATTTCTACTTCTTTTGATAAGATTCAAGAAGTAGTTCATCTATATCAAACAGTCATTACAACTCAAGTTAAATCCAAAGGAGATTTAGATCAACTTTTATAAAAAAATAAATCTCAATTTGGAGCCTCAAAATAAGCAATAATAATTTGGTCTGGATCAATTTTACTCAATTCTACTTGATCTTCAAGTTTTATTAATCTTAAAAGTTCAATATCTCAAGTAGCTTCTCAAACTATTGATCAACTATAATTAAATGGATATGTAAGCATTTTTATTTCTTTTTTTCATTTTTCAAAAACCAGTCAGATATTTACATTTTTTTTATTCGATCTTGTTTGTAGTCAAAATGCATTTGATCTAGCTTCATTTATAGTTTGGTTAATAATCTCTTTACTTACCCTAACTTTTGCAATATTAGAATAAAAATTGTAAGGAACAAAAACTCATACAGTTAAAATACCAATAATTGTAATAACTACCAAAACTTCGATGAGAGTAAACCCAAAATTAGTTTTTAGTTTTTGGTTTTTGGTTTTTAGAAACACAATTCTTAAATTAAATGTAAAATAAAATAATTCTATAGTTGATTATATTCAAAAAATTTTATTGTCTATTTTATTTTTAGATATTTTTAGATAAATTAAAAAGATACGAGTAATCGTATCTTTTTAATTTTTTTATTTTTAACCTTGTACTTTGTACTTGATAACTTGATAACTTTTAACTAATATTTATCCTACTGTTTCAGTAATTTTAAGAACAGCTGAAAATATAGCAAAAGCGAACCAAAGAACAAAAATTCAAGCTATAAATATTGCTATTGGTTCTATCCATTTAATTAAAACTGATAAAGAACTATCAACTTCTCTCGTATATTGAGCTGAAATCTTTTCGCACACTTTATTCATACTAGAAGTTTTTTCTCCGGCAGATATGAGTTGAACAAAATCACTCAAAAAATATTTATGCTCTGGATCCACTTCTTCTATACTAACTGTAATCTTCTTTCAACTTTCTACTTTTTTTGCAACTATATTAATTGCTTCAATATAAATTGCATTATTACTAGATTCTCAAGATAAATAAAGAGTTTTTATTATAGGAATTCAAGCTCAAATGAGAACTCAAAGATTTGATGAAATTTGAGATATTATATAATTTCTATACACGGTTCATAACAATGGAATTTCTAAATAAAATTTATCCAAAAAAGTTCTTCATGTTTCTGTTTTTATATAAATTTTAAAACTAACTATTAAAATAGCAAATACAAATATAATTGCCAAAAAATGGTTTGTCATAAAATCGCTTACATAAATTAAAGTTTGAGTAGCAAATGGTAATTCTGTTCATGATAATTCAAAAAGAGGTCTAATTTTTGGTATTACATAAGCCATAATTACGATAACTGCAATTAATAAAAACAACATTATAATTAAAGGATATGTCAACGCTCATTTTACTTTAGTTTTTAATTCGTCTTGTTCCCTTAATTGTTTAGCTAATGTTGCAAACGATCTTTGGATAGTTCAGGAACTCTCTCATGCTTCTATTAAAGCTAATTCTTTTTTATCAAAAACAAATGGCATTTTTTTCATTGCAATACTAAAACTATCTCATGAATCAATAAAAATTAAAAGATTATTTACTTCGGAAGCTAATTTTGGATTTTTAGTTTTCTCTAAAAAAGATCTTACAGCTTTTGTTACTGTAACACCTCAATCAACTAAATTTGAAAGATGTTCATAAAACAATGCTCTATCTTTTGTGGTTATTTTATGCCAAAAGTATATTTGCATATCTCTATTTTTATTTTCCATATTAATAATATAAATATATATTAAATTTGTTAAACACTTTTTAGTAATCTAATTTTTTTAAAAATAGTACATTCACAAACTCAAAGATGCAGAAAAAGGTGTAGAAGAATTATATACAAACGGGAAATTTATACTTTTAATTAAATATCTAATAG
>CAZFLS010000088.1:0-5580 GCA_964518815.1 uncultured Candidatus Peribacteria bacterium | reverse complement strand
ATTTGAAAGTCCATCAGGTCTTGATTCTATCGGTTTTGATATTTGTTCTTTTCACATATTTAATAAATTTATAATTTTATTTATTTTAACATAATTCCTGTTTTAATGCAAAAATTTGCAAAGTTCGTAAGAATGGATATATTAATAATTAATATAAGGTATTAAGTTATCAGTTATCTAGTACAAGGTATATTTAGTACAAAGTTAGAGACAAATCATTGCCTTTTCTGTAGAAAAATTATCTAGTACAAGGTATAAATTTATTTTTTATTTATAATGTTAATGATAAATTTAAAAGATGTAAAAGTAGCTGTTATAGCTGATTGGATAAAAGATATATGATGAGCAGAAAAGGTTATTATAGATATATTAGATCTATTTCCTAATGCAGATATTTTTACTTCTGTATTTTGGCAATGAAACAATTTTTCTTTTAAATGACATAAAATTACCACTTCCCCTCTTCAAAATATTCCAATTTTAAATAAGGCTCATAAAATTATACCATTTTTAAGACCTGCTATTTTTGAAAATTTTGATTTATGAGGATATGATCTTGTAATATCTTCTAGCAGTGCGGAATCCAAATGAGTTATCACAAAACCAGAAACTATTCATATTTGTTATTGTCATACTCCTACTCGCTATTACTGGAGCCATTATCATGAATATTTTAAAAGACTTGAATTTGGGATTTTTAATTTTTTGGCCAAATTTTTTATGCCAATTATTATTAGCAAACTTAGACTTTGGGATTATTTGGCAGCTCAAAGAGTAGATTACTTCATAGCAAATTCTTTTAATACTGCCTCTAGAATATCAAAATATTATAAAAGAGAATCTGAAGTTATTTATCCTTGAATTGATATAAATTCTTTCCCTTTTGTTGACAAAAAAAAGGATTACTATTTTTATATTTGAAGAGTTGTTCCCTATAAAAAGTTTGATTTATTAGTTGATGCTTTTAATAAAAATGGTAAAAATTTAGTAATAGCAACAAATACCAATAATTGGTTATATAGATGATTAAAGGCAGCATCAAAACCAAATATAAAATGGATATTTTGAATAACAGATGAGGAAAAAAAGAAATATTTTAGTAAAGCAAAAGCATTTTTATTTCCGGTTGAGGAAGATTTTTGAATAGTTCCTATTGAGGCTATGGCCTGTGGCACACCGGTTATTGCTTATAAAAAATGATGAAGCCTAGAAACTGTTAGAGAAAATCATAAATATATGAATTCTACCTGAATATTTTTTGGAGAACAAACCGTAGAAAGCCTTAATAAGGCAATAGAAAAATTTGAACTTCTTAATTTTGATTATGCAAAAATTCGAGAACACGCTTATAATTTTGACATATCTGTTTTTAAAAAGAAATTTATGGAGTTTGTTGAAGAGAAGTTAAAAATTGAAAATTAAATCAATAAAAAAAGGGAGATCCTAAAGCACTGACACTTTTTGGAACCCTTTCATAATAATTCGTGAATATTATATGAAAAATGCTAATAAAAATCGGAAAAAATTAAATTTTATTAATCAATAATTTGTAATTTTAGACAATGATAATTTTTATAAATGGTTCAATAAATTCTGGTAAAAGTACAGTCGCAAGAATTTTGGCAAAGAAAATTCCAAAAACCGCTAATGTTGAAGTAGATAGTTTACGTGATTTTATTTCTTGGCTTGAAATTGATAAATCAATACAAATTAATTTAGAAAATACAATATTAATTATTCGTAATTTCGTTAAAAATGGCTATAATGTAGTTATTCCATATCCATTGACAGAAAAAAATTATAAATATATAAGTCATGAATTAGATGATTTTTCTGAACAATTGTATTTCTTTACATTAGCTCCAAATATTGAAAAGATTACAGTTAATACTAAAGATAGAAAATTATCTAAATTGGAGATTAGTCGTATTCAGTATCATTATGATATTTGAATTTCTAAGCCTTCATTTGGGAAAATTATTGATAATACTGGACAGGTACCAGAAGAAACGGCCAGTGAAATTTTTAATTATTTACCAAAATAATTATAGAAACTATTTTAATATTTAATTTTTTTTATTTATGTGAAGATGACCAGTAATTGAGCAAAGGAGAAATATAACCAATGCTCAAAAATGAAAAACTTTTACTATTCATGCAAAACTCATCACTCTAGCTGCTCAAAAATGATGAGATCCAGATAAAAATCCTGCTTTATCAGATGCTATATATAAGGCAAAAAAAGATAATGTGCCTAATGAAAATATAGCTAGAGCTATAAAAAAATGAACTTGAGAAGACAAAACTTGAACACAAATTCAAGAAGTTTTTTATGAATGATATGGTGCTTGATGAGTTTGAGTAATTGTCAAAGTTCTTACAGATAATAAAAATAGAACTGCATCAAATATTCGTCATTTATTTACAAAAAATGGATGAAGCTTATGAGAAGCTTGATCTTTATCTGGTTTTACTTTCAAATTTGTTTGAGTTTGTTATATAGATATTACTTGAAAAAAATTAGAAGAAATTGAAGAATTTATTATAGAATCTTGAGCTTCAGATTATTCACAAAATGATGAAAATACTATTAAAATAATCACAGAAAAGCAATCTTTGAAACAAGTTACTTGATATTTAGAATCAAAATGATTGAAAATTATGGAATATAATTTGGAATATATGCCAGTAAATACTATTGAAATTTCTGATTTTGAAAAAGCTGTAAAAATTTTAAAATTAGTTGAAGAATTGGAAAATGATGAAGATGTTGAAACTGTATGGTTTAATTATGAAATGTCAGAAGAGCTAGAAAAACAAGCAAAAGAAGCTATAGAAAATGCAAAGTTTAGAACTTAAGAAATATTTAAAACTTATTATAAAATTTTTAATATTATTTGTTGATTTTCTGAAGAAAATGGGGTTTGGAGTGAACAATTTGTAAAAGTCTAAGATAAAACTAAATATTAATAACGAACGTAACTAAGCAACGTAGTCGAGCGATGATGAAATTCTGTAATAGATGAAATATTGAAGGAGCGAGTTTTGTTAACCCCAAAAGTTTATCTTACTTTTTGCTTACAAAAAGTAAGATAAAATAAACAAATAGATAGACTATATTAAATACCAAATTTTCATTTATAATAAACCAAAAAAATCGCTAAAAGAAAAGGAACCACTTTCTTATATATTACCAATAAGTTCTTTAATTTCATTCTGTGTTTTAATACATTCATCTTTTCATTTTTCTCAAGACCATTTATGTATTTTGTCGTTAATCATCATAATTTTATATGCCATATCGGTACATAAATTCTTATAAAACTGTTCTTTATATTCATTTGGTAAATCATTAACAAATCCTTTAGAAAACAACATCACGTAAGAATCTTCTTCCGCTTTTACTGTCGCAGTTCTTCAAAAATCTGGATTTATAAATCATATTTCTCAAATAGCAGAAACTCTACTAACAGTATTTATTTGTTTATCTCATTTATAAATTCATAATTTTCATTTCATTAAAACAAAAAATAAATCACAATTCAAAGATTCTTCTAATATAATGAATGATCAGTTTGGATATTTTGAAACCGAAATATTTCATTTATTCATATTACCAATAATTACATCTGGACTAAAATTTCTAAATACATAAGATTCTTGTATTAATTTTTCAATTGTTTTTCTATATTTTTGAGGTGAATTAAGATCTATATCAACCGGTTTAGTATCGATATCATTACAATTTGTTTGAGTAGAATCTTGAGTAGGATCTATTGAAGTCATAATAAAAAATTACAAAAATAAATATTTTGATTATAAAATTGTATATATTATATTTAATATTCAAGTAAAAAAATTTTATTCTATTTTATTTTTTAAAATTACCATATTTCAAGATTTAATTTCAAGCAAAGAAACATATTTATCTCAAGATTTAATAAAATATTTTTGTCATTCTTCTAAAGCAAATTTATTTTTTACTACGATTCCATTTTTTATATCTTCAACGGTTTTTTTATCTAATTGCAATTCTTGAAAATTTGGAAATATTTTTTTATAAGAAGTAAAGTCAGAAACTAGAATTTCATCTAATTTTTTCCCTTCAGATAAGGAAAAATTTCAAATTTTAATTCGTTCTAATTTTGTTACATATCAATTTAGTCATAATTTTTTTCAAATATCTTCTGCAATAGTTCGAATATATGTTCCAGTTCAAACTTCCATTTCCAAAGTTAAAGATGGAAATTTAAAATCAATAATCTTATAAGAAAAAATTTCTACTTTTCTGACTGGAACCTGAAAATTTTCATTATTTCTAGCAAGTGTATATGCTCTCTTTCATCATATTTTTATTGCACTATATTTTGGCGGTATTTGTTTAATAATTCAAAAAAAATCTGATTTAATTACATTTTCTATTTTTTTAAGAGTGATTTCTTTTTCTCATTTCTTAATTAATTTTTCATCTAGATATTTTATTTCTGATCATAAATCTCACGTTTGGGTAAATCAATCTAAATTAAAAGTGAATTTATATTTTTTATTTAATTTATCTAAAAACGAGATTAGTTTAGTAGAATTTCAAGTTGCCACAATTAATAATCCACTAGCCAGTGGATCAAGTGTGCCTGTATGTCAGGCTTTTTTGATTTGAAATTTTTTTCTAATTTTATTTACTACATCAAAACTAGTAAAACCTGTTGGTTTATTTATTAGATAAAACATAATTTATTGTTTGTTGATTTTGCTGATTTAATTCTAGCAATAAAATATTATTTTTCATTTTTATTTTGTTTTTATAATTAAAAGAAAAAAATAAAATTGAATATAAAAACTCAAAAATTGCACAACATGAATCAGCAAATTTGATAATCCAAAAATCTTTTCATTTTGCTCTTTTAATTTTTTTTCTTCAAAATGGATACATATGAGACTCTATAATACTTTTTGTTTTTTTATCTATTCAAAATTTTTCTGAATTAGAAGCAGCAACAAGTCAATGTTCATATGTTTTATAGTTCGTAAAATGATAATCATGCAGTACTCAAGCTAATGTACAGGATTGCACATCTGCCTTAAAAAATTTAGCAATTTTATAAACAAAAACTGCAACATTTAAAAGATGCTCATATCTATTAAAAAAAACATGTTGTCTACATAACTTTAATTTCAAAAAATCCTCATCATTTATAATATGTCCTATGATTTCTAGGACATTTTTTCTTAATTCTATCGTATTAATTTTTCTTTTTTGTCTTATTTTTTTTATTGATATCATTTAAAATAATTAAAAACTCAAATTCATAGGCAGTTTACTATATAACTCCTGTTTTGTAAAATTTTTTTTAAAAAATCAAAATAAATCTCAAAATAAAGCAATATTTTAACTTTATGTAAATTTTAAAAATTACAATAAAATTTTAACATAAAAAAATTATAAATTTTAAAAATATCCTATTGCTAATATATTAATTTTTATTTATAATATGATTTTTTTTCATAGAAACCCTTTACTAGATAAGAGAAAAAAATTCACAAAAAAGAATTTGCATTTTATAAAAAAAATACTATATATAG
>CAZFLS010000087.1:0-5591 GCA_964518815.1 uncultured Candidatus Peribacteria bacterium | reverse complement strand
AATCACACCCAACAAAAAAACTAGTATCTAATTTTTTCATAATTGTATCCAAATAAAAATCTCATCAATCTGGAGCAATAAAAACTCATTTTAATAATTTTTTTCAAATAAGATATTTTTTTAATCAGGAATAAATTGCTCATGAAGATAAGCCGACAAAATATCATTCAGAAAGCATTTCTTTGATTCAAAAAAACACATCTTTTTCATAATTTACGTCAACAATTTCATCAATTAGATTTTTGTTCTCATTATAAAAGGGAATTACTGTTTTTGAGGTTTTAAAGTTTCGTAATCATTCAATTCTATCTATTGGATTAATTCAAATAATTTTTATACCAAGTATTTTTTCTTTTAAATATTTTGCAGTTCAAAGCAATGTTCAAGATGTACCAAGTCATGCACAAAAGAAATCTATTTTTCATAAATTTTCAAATATATAAGGTCACGTCAAATTATAGTGAGCATAAAAATTTGCATAGTTTTTAAATTGGTCAGGTAAATAATATTTTTCTGGATTTTTATTGTAAATTTCATCTCTGGTAATTATACAATCATCCGTAGTTCAATCTATTTCAATCAATTCTGCCCCATATGATTGGATTAATCTTTTCTTACAACTATTAGTATTTTTTGGTAATACTACAATAACTTTTAAATCAAAAAGATTTGATAGATAAGATAAAGCAATTGCAGTATTGCCACTAGAGGCTTCCAAAATAGTTTTATTTTTAGTTAAGATTCAATTATTTTGGGCATCTTTTAATATCCAATAAACGGTTTTAATTTTTACTGATCAACAAATATTAAATTTTTCTAAAAGACAATAAACATCGTGATTTAATATGTTTTTTAATTTTAATATTGGGACTGTAGAAATTAATTTTTCTATATTTAACATAATTAGTGCTTGTTTTTATTTAAAATAAAATTTACTTTTATAATAATTTTTTTAACTTCTTATTCAACATTTTTTTACATATTTTTTAGCAATAACCTTTAATTCGTTTAATTCTTTTTGTGTAAAACTCTGACCTTTAAATTTTGGATTTAAATTAATTTTTGATTCATAATTTTGTATGTAATAAGCTTTTGCACCAGAAATTAATTTTCAAATGTTTTCAATATCCTTTTTTGTATGATGTCCAGATACTACTGTAGTACGAAATTCATGATCAATGTCAGAATTTAAAATTATTTTTATGCTTTCTTCATATGCAGGAAGATTAAGATTAATATTGACAATTTTTTTATATTTTTTAATAGGATTTTTAATATCCATTGCGATATAATCAACAAGTTTATTTTTTATTAATCTTTTTAAAATTTTTGGATCTCTGCCATTAGAATCAAGTTTTATAAGAAATCACATCTTCTTAATTTTTTTTATGAATTCATAAAGATCTTTTTGAAGTGTTGGCTCTCAACCTGTAATAACAACTCAATCAATAAATCAAACTCTTTTTTCTAAAAAATTAAAAAAAGCCTTTTCTGTAATTAAATCATCTTTTATTAATTTGATTTTTTCTGGCAATACAAAATCTGGATTATGGCAATAATGACAACGAAAATTACAACCAAGAGTAAAAATTATAGTTGCTATTTTTCCTGGATAATCAAGAAGAGAAGTTTTTTTTATTCAAGCGATTTGCATGGAATTAGTTAAAAGGTTTAAAAGTTAAAATCATTATAAAAAATTATTTTTTAGAACTGGAAACAGCATCATAATCAATAATACTTATAGTTTTTATTTTATCTTCCCAATAATCTTTTAAAGTACTGTATTTAAGATTTTTAATTGCCTCATATTCTTCTTCTGGCAAAAATCAAATTACGGGACTATAGGCATAATATTGTTTATCACAATCGGATAATATTGAAAATAATATTTCTTCTTTCATTTCTTCAAATTTTTCTTTTGTAGGCAACTTGAGATTAATTTCAGGCAAATCTAATAATTTTTTACTAAAGGATTCTAAGTGCATTCAACTCAAGTTATAACCATCTTGGAAAGCTCCAAATTCAGCCAAAGCATATATTTTTCAGATATCTACATAATTTTTATTTAAATAATCTGTAAGAATTTGATTGTAAAAAAAGTCTACAGCATAATTAATCAGCTTTTCTCATACATCATTATACATTATTATTGTATAGCTTTTACTTTTCTTAGATTTTGTTTTTAATATTGGAAATTTGTAGTTAAATTTTTTAATTTTCCATTTTGAATTATTTCACTTAATATCTCAAATAACCAAAATTCTTATTTTATTTTTATCTATATTTGTCCATATTTCTTCTTCTTTGGCTCGATTTTCCTTAATTCAATTAATAGCATAAAATTTTTTATACCATAATTCTTCTGCTATAAATGAATTACTCCAATGTTTTTTATCATCTTTATATTCTCTAATTTCTTGTGAAAACCTTTTGTTTTCATTTTTGGTCCATTTAGGTAGTGGATCTCAAAATATTTTATTTATTTTTTTAATAAAATCTGCATATTTTGATTTCTCTATGACAAATCTTATTCTTATACCATCTTCTATCGTTTCTCAATTATTAAATTTAAACCAGTCTTTTTCTTCAAACAATGGATGCAAAAAGATCCTATGTTCCATTTTGTGAGTATTTTTAATTCTAAATCAGATAGGCATAAATAAAAATATATAAATATAATTCAAATCTTTTTTAATGAATTGTATTTGCATTTACTAAGATTATTAATTTATAAGTATAAAGAGAGTGCAAGCACTCTCTTTAATAAGTTATTTATCCGTTTCTTTGTCCACCAGTATTGCCACTTCCACTTTTTTGATTTTTTTGTCCTCCCTGGTTTTGTTTTCTGTGGGAATCTGGTTTTTTAGGTTTTCTTCCACCTTTATTACTGTCTTTGCCTTTGTGAGACATTTTGGGTCTCCTTTCTAGTATAACGGATATACTTGTTTTGATAAATTCATAATTTAAACTAGAATTTATCTAAGATAGAATGTAAAATTATTTATCAAAATGTCAATTTTATTTTAATATCAATATTGAGTTATAAAACTAGAGTTAAGAGTTTTATTTTCGTTAAAATAAGTGCGTGAATAATATTCTGATTTTTTACCTTCATTAAATTGACTTACGGGTCTGTGATACCCCATTACACGAGTATAAACTTCGCATTTTGTTCTCTTTTTTTCTGACATATTATAATAAAGTTAAAATGTAAAAGTGTACAAATGTACAAGTGTAAAAAAATTTGTTTTTATTATTCTTTATTTTATTAATTTGTTTTTGATTTTAATTTGTCTATTTTTGAAGAATTTTCTATATATTTTTTTCTCAATTCTAGATCTAGTTTATCCATGCCTGTATATCAAATTTTCGCGTCACATTTCGGACAATAGTCATATTCTCAGGCTATATATCAATGTATTGGACATATAGAGAAAGTAGGAGATATTGTTATATATGGAATTTGATAAGAGGATATAACTTTTTTTATAAGATTTTTACAAGCTTCTGCATCTGATAGCCTTTCTCACATATAAAGATGTAAAACTGTTCATCAGGTATATTTACATTGAAGATCATTTTGTAATTCTAGAGCTTCAAAGGCATCATCTGTATATCAAACTGGAAGTTGAGTAGAATTGGTATAAAATGGTGCTTCAGGAGTTCCAGCTTGGATTATTCAAGGTAAATTCTTTTTATCTTCTCTTGCAAATCTATAAGTAGTTCATTCTGCAGGAGTAGCTTCTAGATTATATAAATTTCATGTTTCTTCTTGATAACTTTTCAAAAGATCTCGCATAAAATCTAATATTTCCACAGCAAATTTCATTCATCAGTCAGTCGCAATATTTTCTTTTCAAGAACTAAAATTTAAAATTGCTTCATTCATTCAATTTATTCCAATGGTAGAAAAATGATTTCTAAATGATTTTAAATAACGGCCAGTATAAGGATAAAATCACTTATCTAACCATTTTGTAATTTCTTCTCTTTTCATTTCAAGTGAGGTTTTTGCTAAGTCCATAAGATATTTGACCTGTTTTTTAAATCCATCTATATCGCCCTTAAAATTATAGCCAATTCTTGCTAGATTAATAGTAACTACTCAGATAGATCAAGTCATTTCAGCTGATCAAAAAAGTCCATTTCACCTTTTTACTAATTCTTTTAAATCAAGTTGTAATCTACAACACATACTTCTTACAGCATCAGGCGAATATGCATTTTCGTTTCGAACAGTAGTTATTTTTCCATTCTCATCCTTAATTTTTTTAAACTGTGATCAAATAAAATTTTGAAAATATGGAAGTCAATATTTCGCTGTCATTTCAAATAATGCATCTGCATTTGGATCGTCCCAATTAAATTTTTCTGTAATGTTATATGTAGGAATAGGAAAAGTAAAAACTCTTCATTTCCAATCTCAAGCTGTATAAACCTCTATTAATACTTTATTAATCAAGATCATTTGCTTGCTTAATTCTCAAAATTTCTTTTCGTAAGGTCATTTATCATATCATCATAAAAATAATGCTTTTTCCTCAAGATCTTTTGGACAAACCCAATCCAGTGTAATATTTGTAAATGGAGTTTGTGTACCCCAGCGAGAAGGTGTGTTTAAACCAAAAATAAGATTTTGAAGATTTTGTCTAACATACTTATAAGTTTTTTCATCAATATATTCTTGTTCTTTTTCTGAAGAACTAAATTCAATTCCAAAATCTTTTATATCATTTTTGATTGATTCTTCATATTTATGTACAAAAGGTGCAAGATAAGTATCAAAAGAAGAAAATGCTTGCGCTCATGCCCATTCATTTTGAAGTACTCAAAAAAAATTAATCATTTGATTTACAGCAGATTGAAGATTTTTTGGAGGAGATGATTCTATTTTTGATGGAACTCAATTAAATCATTCTTCCAAAAGAGCCCTAAGACTCCATCCTGCACAATAACCTGTAAACATACCAAGATCATGAATATGATAATCTCAATTTCTATGTGCATTTCAAATTTCTGGAGTATAAATATGAGAAAGCCAATAGTTAGCCGTGATTTTTTCTGAATTTTTTAATATCAATCATCATATGGAATATCAAATATTGGCATTTTCATTTATTCTCCAATCTATATTTTGTAAATACTCTTCCATGGTTTTACCTACTTCTACTACAACATTTTTATCAGCTCTTGCTTCTACTCTTTTTTGACGATAAATAATATAATTTTTTGCTACAGTATCATGACCATGTTTTATAAGGGTTTGTTCTACTCTATCTTGAATAAGCTCAATATCAGGAATATTTTTACCACTTGCAATTTCAACTTTTTCAACGATTTCATCGGTAAGAGAAGGAATTTCTGTAAAATCTTGTCATCAAGATGCTTCAATTGCTTTTTTAAGAGCATATTCAATTTTTGCTCTATCGAAAGTTACGATAGTTCAATTTCTTTTTTTGACTTTAAATATAGCCATGAGTATTTTATGGTTATGAGTAAAATTTGGAAAAATAAAAAAATTTAATCATTTTAAAACAAAAGTACAAAAACAACATATTGATAATTTTTTTATCTATAGACACTATATATAG
>CAZFLS010000086.1:0-5603 GCA_964518815.1 uncultured Candidatus Peribacteria bacterium | reverse complement strand
GAATTACCACTATAATCATAATATTTTAACATTGAATCATTAGTTATTCATTAGAAATTCGTAATTAGATATTAGAAATTTTTACGTTATCTGTATTTTCAGTCGTTTGTGATTCCGAATTAGATGGTAATTCTGAATTTACTTCTAGTTCGGAACTAGTTACAGAAACTTCTTCTGTTTTTACTATTCATAGTCTTGCTTCTATTTCCATGTCTACATATTCTTTTTTTCTACCGAACATTTTACGAGAATACTCTTTTATAACTTTTGTTACTTCTGTATTTTTATAAGTATTATCCCAGAATGTTTTCATATCAAATGGTCTTGTAGTTGCATTGTCTATGTTTAGTTTACAGTAAGTTGTAAAATTTGCAATTCAAATTATATCCTGTTGTGATAAAAGTGGTGCATATTCTTTTTCTAAATATTCTGCATCTTCAGCTCAAACTTTAAAACTCATAATAGTTCAAGCATTACCAAATACAGCATCTTTAATTGATGGTTTTCAGTCACTTTTTTTATTTCATCATATTTGAGCTATAAATTGATGAGCCATAATAAGAGCTAAATGATATTTACGAGCTTCAGATAAAATTTCTCAAAATGTATCTGTGGCAAAATTTTGAAATTCATCAACATAAAGATAAAAATCCTTTCTTTGATCTTCCGGAGTATCTGCTCTACTCATTGCAGCCATGTTAATTTTTGATACAAATATCAAACCAAGTAGCTGTGCATTCAAATCTCATATCAATCATTTAGAAAGATTTACCATAAGTACCTTTTGATCGTCCATTACTTTACGTAAATTAAAAGCAGATTTTGGTTGACCTATAATATTTCTAATTGTAGTATTTGTAATAAATGGACCAAATTTTGATGAAAAATATGGAATCATTTCTTGTTTTTCTCTATCTCAAGTATTTGCATATTCATGATCCCAAAATGATTTTACCACAGGATTTTTAACTTTTGATGTTTTATATTTCATAAAAGCATCGTCTACAAAAAGTCTCGGTACATCTATAAGTGTTCATCATTCATCTTCATCATCCATAAGAGTTAAACATCAATTACGAAAATAATGCTGAATACGAGGACCAAAAACTTCTTCATTAAATATTTTTATAAAAATACTTGTAGCATCAAGAGCTGCTCTATCTTTTTCTATTGCACGAAGATTTGGATCGGTAGCAATTACTTCAAGCATATTCATTCACATTGGTCTTTCATAATCTGAAGGATCAAAAATAATAACATCCTTCGCTCTTTCTTTTGGAGTAAAACTAACTACATCCTCTACTAAATCTCAATGGGGATCAATAATACATAATCAATCTCAAGCCCATAAATCTTGACGAGCTAAATAACCTATAAGAACTGATTTTCAACCTCATGATTTTCATATAATATAATGATGTCTTCATCTATCTTTTCTAGTAAAATATATTGGAGTTTTAATATTTCTATATTCATTCCATCACATAATAATACCATCTTTAAATAAAGGAAATCATCAAATATGTCTTTGTTGAGGTTCTGAAATTGGCATTTTTAAAGGATCAATAGGTTTTCATTTATTTTCTCAATCCTTATAAACTTCAATTATTTTTCATTCTGTTGTTATAAAATTTCTAGATTCATCTCTCATTAAATTTTTATTTTTATCTACTTTTAATAAAGTTCAATCTTGAGTATATATATTACCATTTTTATCTCTCTTATAATCAATGAGAATTAATGGATCTTTTGGAAATTTAAGATTTGAAGGAGGAGCTATCATTTTATATTCAAGCCATTTTATTACCGGAGATTTATTGTAATTAATATCTGGAAAATGATATAAAGTAGATAATTCATCGACACTAAATATACTTTTTTTCTGAAATAATCACGATAATTTGAATTTAAAACCTATATATCTAATAGGTGTTAAAATAAAACTAAAAACATCTTCTACAATTCTAGGATCATCCAATTTATTATTGTATTCATCCGTATAAACGCTAGTTGTGGAAAGTAAACCCCTTAGTCAATCTTTTGCACTTTGGTCATTATTACTTGCTACCAAAAATCTTATAGATGCTTCAAATCATTGTTGTCAGGCTGATTCTCAAACTGCTTTTTGGGATTCTTGTTCTGCTTGATTAAATATTTTATAAGAATCTCCACTTGAAGCTCATGGTGCACTTGTGCCTTCTACCGGTTCATTTTCTATAAATCTTTTTAAAATCCAATAAATTGGGGCAAATATTTTTTCAATTACTTCCAATCCTAAACTATTTTTTAATCATTTTTTAAATTGTCATTTTGCTACTAAACCTGCAGCCTTTTTGGCTTTTTTACTCCATTTTGCTCATAAAGGTTTTATAATAACCTGGTACACCGCTTTATCATTTTTTGTTAATTGTCAAAATGAGTTTGTAATACTACTTAATGGGTCATCTTCAAAATATTTATAAGTTTTTATCGGAAATATATCTGTATGAACTTTTCAAGAACTTGCAGCCCTTAAGGTATATCAAAGCGGTTTAATGTCTATATATTCTTTTTTATCAATTTCCTTTACTTCAGCATCTGGATAGTTGGATGTAATTTGTTGAGTAATTAATTTTGAAAACTCTTTGTAAGTAACAACGAAAAAGTATACTTGTCATTCATCATATATCATTTCAAGAGCAATTTTTGCATGATTAAATATAAAATTTTTAATAGAATCTATAAAACTTAATTCTCAAATTTTATGTATGGCCTTGTAAAAAATAGACATTATACCTATTTTTTCTTTAAAATCTTTCTTAGTTTCTTTTTCCTTATCAAGTTTACTATCCGCTCTAGGTAAAGAAACTTTAAAATAAACTAATCTTTTTGATGAATAAATTTCATAGACTAATCTTATAAATCTTAAAATAAGAAAAAATACTATAATAAATGTTATTACATCAAAAACTCACCAAACGAGATTCCAAAAAGTATCCGTCCAATTTGAAGTAGAAGTGGTTTTTGTTGCACCTGTAGCAGTTTGTATAGTTTTTCATCATATTCATGCTACTATTGCATATGTTTTTGGAATAAAATATTCTAACACTTGGTTGAAAATTAGTAATTAAATTAATTTTGTTACATTATAAAGTCAAAAACTAAAAGTCAAACATTAGTACAGAGTACAAAGTTATCAAGTTATCTAGTACAAAGTAAAGTCAAAAAAGCAAAAATTTTTAAAATGGGTTTAAACTTTTCCGTATTTTATCATTTATATGATCTCATTGTATCATATAAAGACAAAAAATACAAAAAATGAATTTATAATTTACAAAAAAGCAAAAATTTTTAAAATGGGTTTAAAACTTTTCCGTATTTTATCATTTATATATTTCTATGAAACATTTAAAAATAATTAATACTCTATCTTGAAAAAAAGAAGAATTTATACCATTTATTGAAGAATGAAAAAAGGATTTTGTCGGATTTTACAGTTGTTGACCAACTGTATATTCAAATGCTACAATTTGAAACTTTAGAGCTGCTTTTACTGGAGATTTAATAAGAAATATTCTTAAAAATATCCTAGGATACAAAACTATATCTGTAATGAATTTTACTGATGTATGACACTTAGTTTGAGATTCTTCTCATTGAGAGGATAAAATGGAAAAATGATCAAAACGAGATGGGACTAATATTTGGGAAGTAGCAAAAAAATATACTGATGTTTTTTTGGATTGAATAAAGAAATTAAATATAGAGAAATTTGATGTAATGCCAAAAGCAACAGATCATATTCAAGAACAAATTGATATGATAAAAGCTATTGAAGAAAAATGATATACTTACAAAATTTCTGGAGACTGAATTTATATGGATACAAGTAAAATAGAAGACTATGGTAAAGTAATATGACCAAATTATAAAAAACATTTAGAATGATTAAGATCTTGAGCAAGGGTAGAAAGGGCAGAATGAATGAAAAATATTACAGATTTTGCACTTTGGAAATTTTCTCCAACTGATGAGAAGAGGCAAATGGAATGGGATAGTCCTTGGTGAATATGATTTCCGGGTTGGCATATAGAATGTAGTGCCATGTCTTATAAATATTTATGACCTCAAATAGATATTCATCATGGTTGAGAAGATCATATTACTATTCATCATCCAAATGAAGTGGCTCAATCAGAAATTGCATTATGAATAAAGCCAAGTGTAAAATACTGGGTTCATAATAAATTTTTATTTGTAGGTGGCAAAAGAATGGGTAAGTCAGAATGAAATGCTTATACTATAATAGATATAGAAAATAAATGATTTTGTAGTTTAGATTTAAGATATTTTTATCTAAGCTCTAATTATAATACATATCAGGATTTTACCTGGGAAAATTTAGAGCAAGCAAAAACTTCGAAAATAAATCTAATCAAGAAATTAGCTAGTTTATTAGATAGATCTTCTATTAAAGATCAAATAAATAAGATTTCAGAAATAAAAAATTATGAAGAATTAAGTGTTAAATTGTTGAAAACGCTTGATTGAAAAAAGATCTTCGAATCTTTCATAGATGAAATTTTAGATGATTTAAATACTCCAAGATTACTCTCTATTATTAATATGAATTTAAATAATTATAAGGATGAATTTTTAGATGATTTACTCCTTTCTATTTTTTATATTGATGAAAAATTTTTAAAGTTAGATTTATTAAAATCAGTTCAAGAAGAAATAAATAAAAAAACAGTTGATGTTCCAGAAGAAATTCAAATTCTTGCTCAAAAAAGACTTGAAGCAAAAAAAGATAAAAATTTTACTAAAGCAGATAAACTTAGACAAGAGATTTTGGAAAAATGATATATTGTTAATGATACAAAAGAAGGGTTTGAGATAGTGAAGAGTTAGCAAATTATAGAGTTGAAAGTTAAAAAAATTCTAATTACAATTTACTGCAAAAATTTATGAAAATACCAGATAATGCAAAGAAAGTTTTTGAATGAAAAGCATTTGATGTGTATAATTGGGAACAAAAGATGTTTGATGGAACTACAAAGATTTTTGAAAAATTAAAGAGAAATGATACTGTTGATATTATTGCTGTTTCTGAGAACTGAGATATTTGTATTTTAGAAGAAGAGCAGCCCTGAAGATTACCATTTTATTGACTTGTATGATGAACTTGTGAGATTTGAGAAAGTCCAATTATTACTGCCAAAAGAGAATTATTGGAAGAAACGGGTTTTGTAAGTGAAGATTGGAATTTTCTTAAATCTTATAAAAAATCATCACGAATAGACTATAAAAGTAATATATTTATTGCTAGAAATTGCAAAAAAATCCAAGATCAAAACTTAGATTCAGGAGAAAAAATTAAAATTAAAATGGTCAAATGGAAAGAATTTTTAGATGTTATTACTGATCCAAAATTTAGAGTTTCAGAATTTGCCCTTGAAGTTATGAGATATTTTTATTTATGAAAAGAAGAAGAAATAAAAGATATTATTTTAAAAAAATCAGTTTAAACTAAAATTTATAATTAACTTCAAAAAATCTCTCTAATTTCTCTTAGAGAGATTTTTTTAGAAGAGAAAATAAAGTAATATTCTATAATTTAATAT
>CAZFLS010000085.1:0-5621 GCA_964518815.1 uncultured Candidatus Peribacteria bacterium | reverse complement strand
AAATTAAAATTAATTTTACATTCTGGTTTTGTCTTATCACAATAAAATTCATTTAAACTAGTATTTTTATCTATTAAATAAGAAGGAGTTTGGAAAGAAAATAATATATTTGGAATTTCCAAACAAAAACAAATACTAAAAAAGGCAAAAAAACTTATAAACAAAAATATTATTAATATTAACTTTTTCATTTAATATAAAGACATTAAAAATGTAAAATTTTCATGCTTATATTTTGTCTACAAAATATAAATTTTAAAATCATATATACTATATTTTGCCTTCTAAAGAAAAAAACTGAAAAAAGTGAGAAAAAGAATAAAAAATTTGATTATAAACTTTTTATATGTAATATTAAGTCACATTTATATATTAAATTTTAAATTTAAATGGAAGACGGTACATTGATACATATACGAGAAATCGAAAATCTAAAATGTCAGGGAAATTATAAAAAAGCCAAAGAAAAAATAGAAAAAGATCTTTTGAAGTACACTGATGATTATAGATTTTATGAAGAATTAGCCGATATATGCCTTTATGAATGAAATATAAAAAAAGCTGAAATGGCCATGAGTCTTGCTCAGAAACTTAATCCAGATTCAGCAACTGGCACATATCTTATAGGCTATATAAACATATCAAAATGAAATTTTGTTTTATGAGTAAAATTTTTAGAAAAAGCGAATACCCTATTTCCTAATAATGCTGAGATTTTGAGAAATTTGTGATGGTGATATAATATGCTATGAGAAATAAAAAAATGAATTATTATTTTAAAAAGAGCATTAAATTTGGCTCCTGATGACAAACTTATAATGGAAGATTTATGAGTTGCTCTAATTTGAGATTGAAATACTGAACTATGAGAATTTTATTTAAAAAAAGCTTGAAAAGAATTTAAGATTCAAGAATTAAGAGATATCATGAAAATAAAATAATATAATGTTTAATATTTTTTATATTTTTGCAAATAGTGAAATAATTTATCAAAAATAGTTTTATATCGTTCAATTAGATCTAAAATTTTATCAAAAAAAATCGTTAGATTCTAGGTTAATTAAAGAAATTTATGAGTATTTTTTATAAAAGTTTAAAAAATTAAATATTCAAATTATCCATCAATCTTTTTCTTAGGCTTTTTACATGTGGATAATCCAATATAAGTTTTAAATCATATCTTATTGAATATATAGCTACTCTCTTATTTATGAATTTAAAGTCAAATAATTCAGGGTAAAATTCTTTGTAATAACTTACCATATTTCTGTAATCTTCAATATTGATAAGTTTTTCATTTTCCTCATTTGAAACATAAACATGAGGATATTTTTCCATTCTAAATATTAAATCTAATATATAATCAATAGACAACAGTTCCATTCATTCAAAATCTAAAATTCAGACTATTTTTCAGTTTTTCACCAAAATATTGTCAAAATGAGCATCCCAATATACAATTGCTACTTTTTTATCTTTTAAAATACCTTTATTTTCAGTTATATATTTTTTTATTTTATTAATTAGTTCATCTTCCAAAAATTTTTTTTCTTCAATCTTTTTTAAATATTTCTTTAAATCAGAAATTATTTGACTTTCCCAATTAAAGTTTTCGTTTACTCAATACTTATTCTTATATTCATCTATTCAATAGGAATTTATTATCTTTAAAATTTCACAAAGTTCCTTAATAAATTTTTTTCTTTCTGTTTCTTTTAGAAGATGCCAAACGGAGTATAAGTTATCACCCTCAATTTTATTACAAATATAATAGTGTTTATTTATTAGTTTTTTGCTTTTATCATAATAAAGAATTTTAGGAACCAGAATTTTATCAGAAAAAAGGTTATATAAAAATACTTCCTTTTCAAAATTTTTCTGATTTCCTGACTTTTTACAAATTTTAATTATATATTTATCATTTACTATGAAGATATCATTTGTGAATCAAATATCAATTTTTTTAATTTCTATTACTTTTTCTAGTCATAATTCCACAAAGATATTTATTATTTTATCTTCCATAATATTTATTAAATTGTATTTTAAGGTAAATTTTATGTGAAAATATTTATATACAAATTTTTTAATTTATTTTACTTAGATTTTTTGCAGAAACTTTTAATCTCTTTCTAGATTCTTTAATATTATCAGAAGTAGGCAATTTTTCTGGCATAGTTCCTCAGAGTTCTTTTATTGTTTCTCTGACTTTTTTGCCAACTTCATAATGAGCTTTATTAGCCTTGTTTTCTCATATAATATTTTCTCTTTTTAGTTTTGCTTCCGCTTGAGTTGCTCGAAATAGATTAGCTGCCAGTTCCTCACTTCACATATGGTCTAATATAGCTTCTTTTGGTTTTAGTTTCTTATTTTTATGAATATCTTTTTGCCTTAATCATCAATATAATCCTATATATCAATAATCTTGAAAATTCGCATAATTCATAACTCAAGCTTCTCTTGCAGCTTTTGCTAGATTTTTATTATGTTCTTTCATTTCATCTCTCAAAAAAACTCTTTTAGAATCTTCTAATAATTGTTCTTGAATTTCTTGTTTTCTTGTCTGGATTGCAAAATAACTCTGAGCCAAAGCAATCTCCTCTTTTCTAGGATCTCAATTTTGCGCAATAAGATAGCAGGCATAACGAGATAAAATATAATCATTTAGTAACTGTCACTGAATTTCTCAGTATTGATTCCGAGATTTTTGGGGTTCGCTCACGTGAGCGAAATGCAAATCTGAATCTTGATTACTATTTTGACATGATTTCTTTGCTTTTTCAATAGTCGGCAAGAACTTATTATATTCTGTATATCCGAGTAGCTTATATAAATCTCTAGCTCTCCAAAATTCTTGTCAAAATTCATTGATTTTTTTTATTTCTTCAAATATATTTTTTGGCATAGAATAAAGAATTTATCTTTTAAATAATTTATCTTTGTTTATTATATATCTTTTTATATTTTTGCAAATAGTGAAATAGTTTATCAAAAATAGTTTTTTATCATTCAATTAAGTCTAAAATTTTATCAAAAAAACCTTCTATTTTCAAGAAGATTTTTTTATGTTTCTTTTGGCTCCACCTACCGAATATATTGCGAACTAAATATTACTCTCAGATTTTGGAACTTGGAAGATTAAAGTTTATTTATTGTTAATTTTGAAATTTAAGAATAATCTATTTGAATGTATGTTGAAAAATTTGACTTTTCTAGTTTTTTATTAAAATAAAAAACTAGAAAAAAGCAAGATGTTCTTTAACATAAATTTAACTAAAATAAAAAAATAAAAATAAATTAGGGGAGTTTCATTATGACAAAAAATACTAATAATAAAGAAAATGATTTGTACAGGTCTTTAACTTCACCGTTGTATATGCAAGTTGAGACTACTACAATGTGTACTGAGAAATGTATTCATTGTTATAATTCCTGGCAAACTGGCAATCTTTGTCAAAACACTTTAACAGAAGATAATATAAAAAGAATAGTTAATGAAATTAAACAAAATAAGATTATTCAAGTTGTTGTAACTGGTGGAGAGCCATTACTGTTTAAGGATTTAACAAAAAAACTTATATTTGAATTAATTAATTATGCTAAAATAAGTTGTAGTTTAAATAGTAACTTAACTCATCTGGATTATGATTATGCTGTATTGTTAAAAGAAATTGGTTTAAATTCAATTCTTACATCACTAATTTCTTATAACGAAGAGATTCACGATTTTGTTAGTGGCAGAAAAGGTAATTTTAAACAAGTTATAACGGGTATAAAAAATGCTTTATCTGCTGGGCTAAGAGTTGCCGTTAATATGGTTTTAACCAAATATAATAAAGATGATGTTTATAAAAACAGCTGAATTTTTGCATCAATTAGGCGTAAAAAAGTTTTCTGTAACTAAAGCTTCGCCACCTTTGGGCTCTGATTATCCTTATGATTATGGGGTAAGTAGAGAGGTTTTAATTAAAAGTTTAGATGATTTAATTGAAGCAAAAACCAAATTTGGTTTTGAAGTTGATATTCTTGAATGTTATCCACTTTGTCTTTTCCCGAATGATAAAAAATATAGTTCTTTTACTGCTCATAGATGTACGGCCGGTGTAATAACTTGTTCATTGGGAGCGAACGGAGATGTAAGACCTTGTGCTCATTCAAATATGATTTATGGCAATATATTCAATGAGGAGTTAAAACTAATTTGGGGGAAAATGAATGATTGGAGAACGGGACAATATATTCCAGATACATGTAAAAAATGTTCATCCCTAAAATATTGCACTGGGGGATGTCGGATGGAGGCTTTATATCAAGGGGATATATGTAAAATGGATCCTTTTGCTGATTCAAATAGTGCAAAAAATTTAAATGAGTTAGTATTAAAAAAGGAAATTAAACTTGTTTCTTTAGAAGATAGATTATGTATAAATAAAAATCTGTTTTCCAGAGAGGAATCCTTTGGTTATACAATTAGCATAGGTCCTTTAGCAACGTATTTTGTTACTAAAGATTCGGGAAAATTAATTAATTTATTGAAAAATAGGGCTGACTTTTCAATTTCTGATATTACTAAAGAATTTCAGATTACTATTGATGATGCTCTACTGTTTTTTAGTAAGTTGGTCAATGAAAAAATTATAGTTAAAAAATAATAAAAGGAGGTGATAAACTAAATAAAAAAAAATTCAAATAGGGTTTCTTTAGATTTTTAAAGAAATAATAATTAAACCAAAATAAAAAAAGAGGTTATAAAAAAATGAAAAATCAAAAAATTGAAATAGGGTTTCTCTCTATTTTTGTAGGAGAAACTAATCAAAATCCGTCTTCAATGACCGCAGAAAGTTACTCGGATTGTGAGTGTTATGGTACATCATGCGATTGTGATGGTTCACCATCTGATTAATTCCAGTAACTAATGCAAAAAAAGGGCCTCCGTATGAGGCCTTTTTGTATTGATTATTATATATCTATTTCTTTCCAAGAATTAATATTAATAATGGAAAGAATATCAATAAAATCAACTTTAGTATTGTTAATTTTTATATCTTTTTTTAATTTAAATGCTATTTCTAATAAATTTTTAATATTTTTTTTTGTAGTTTATAAATAATTTATTATATGTTTTACTTCAAAAACATAGTCAAGGATAAAAAAATCTATTTCTAAAAAAATTATACATTCAATTTTCATTAGTTAAGGTACTATATATTTCATCTAATTTTCTAGCCATAGTTAAGTATGCTAATATTTCTTTTTTAGATAATATCAGAGCTCTTTCTATATTATTATCAGGAGGAATATCAATATAATTTAAATCATTATTTAAATAAAAATCTCTTATATGTCTTAATTCATGCGAAATAATATTATTTTGTTCAAAAAATCAATTTTCAGATTCTTTTAATTTCTTTCATTTAATTAAAATAATACATCAATTTAATTCTTTAATTTTTAATATGTTTCAAAACAATGTAATCCCATTTGAATTAACGGAACTTTTACAAATTTTACAAATTTCTTCAAAATCTTTTGTGATATGAAAATAAAATATTAATGAATTACTATTTTTAACTAAATCAATTTTTCAATTTATTATATTTGGCTCAATAGATATTAAATTA
>CAZFLS010000084.1:0-5652 GCA_964518815.1 uncultured Candidatus Peribacteria bacterium | reverse complement strand
ACTACCTTAGCTTCACCCACAAAATCTTTCCCTTCTGCAAGAACAATTTTTGCAACTTTGGGATCAACTTTTGTACCAATCGCCCTTGCTCCATCTTTTTTGACACAAGTTGCAACTCGTGTATTTTCCCGAAAGATAGTGGCGGCTTCATTTGTTTGTTCTTTGATTTTATCAACTACAAACTCCTCCCCCTCGATAAGTTTATCCCCTTTAAAAAGCTTACCTTCTTTGATAGCCCAGTCGCCAGGATATTTTTGATCAATAACAATTAGCCCCATGCTATGAATAGCATTGAGTCTATCTGTCAACATCCGGTCTGATTTCGTGGCATCAAAAACATAAAATACCGCTCCGAAGACAATAAAAAGCATGATACACGGGATTATAATTCTTAACTTCAACGACATTCTCTTCACAAAATTATTCATGTTCATTCTCCTTTTAATTTTTGTTCAGTCAGTTTTTACAAGTTCAGTCAGTTTTTGCTTTTTGACTCACTTACTCAAGAATAATGTTAATATCTTCAGAAATAACCACTTTATCGATATTTAACAAAATGATAACTTTATCAGACAATTTGGCTACTCCCAAAATGAACTCCGTGTTAATCTTAACTCCAAAATTAGGAGTCTCTTCAATATCAACAGATTTAATATTTACAACTTCCGATACTGAGTCAACAATAATCCCCATCTGAAAATTCGCACCATTTTGCGCCGTCTCAATAACAATAATACAAGTCGTCTCGCAATCTTCAGACTTCATCGCAAATTTTGATCTAAGATCAATGATAGGGATTATTTTCCCCCGAAGATTTATAATACCCTTCATGTACTCCATCAACCCCGGAATGGTTGTTATGGGTAAAAGCCCGATAATTTCTTTGACTTTTAGGATCTCTACCGCATACAACTGCTCCATCAAATAGAATGTTAAATATTTCCCTTCTTTCGCTATCTGTTTCTGAGATGCTTCCATATTTTCAGCCATAACGGTATCTCCTTTTCATTATCATTTTGTTTAATATTTTCAATTTCTTCTTCAACAAATTCTTCTATTTTCAATGCCAAATAACCACCTTCGGTTTTAGGATTCGGTACGACAAAGAAAGATACTTTCATTCCTTCTGTAGGAATTAATTCCATAGGAAAATTTCCCGGTAATCCTAAAACATTTGGTTTAGAACTTACAACAATCTGGAAAGATTTTTTGTTCTCTGCAATCTTCCAAATAGTCCCCTTATACCTCTTCCCTTTTTCATAAAATGACTTCTTTTTTATTTCTTCATCCAATAGAGTCACCTCCTTTTCAAATTTAACTACTTTTAATTTTTATTTTTATTAACCTCCTTTCTTTTGTTTTTGTTTTATAATTTTTATTTTAAACAAACATACAAAAATATGTTAAAGATCATAATTTAACTAAAAAAAATATTTGAAAAATTTTTCAGCAAAATTGTATCATTGTATTAATAAATATTTTTTATCAATAAAAATATACTTGCCTAATATTTAATTTTATTTTTAATTTAAAAAAATTAAATAATTAAAAATTAATTACAATATATTAGACTTTTGTCAATTCAATTGTTTAATAATAAATTGACATTAATAAAAATTTTTGTATAACGAATTTTGTGTTTTTATTTTATAATTAAAATGAAAAAAATGACAATAGAACAGAAAAAAGATAGTTTATCTTTAAATATAATACCTAATCCCCACAAAGAAAAAATAGCTCAAGAGCGCGAAAAAGTAATAAAAGATGTTATTAGTAAAACACAGAAAAAAGTAAATGAGCTTTCCGAAGTTTCTATTAGTAATTTATGATGATGCTCTACTGTTACCTGATCTTCAACTCTAATTGAAGTTAAAAGAAAATGAGAATGAAAATCAAATCCTCATTCTGTATTAATTGATTTATGAAAGTTTCAATGAACATGAAATGATATAGAACACAATAAGACTTTGCCTTTTGATAGATCAAAATTAAATGCTGTTATCTTGACTCATGCACATCTTGATCATATATGAAGAGTCCCTATGTTAGAAAAAGAAGAATTTTTAATAAGAAAACCTTCCTGAGAAATAGTTAAATCTTCAGCACCTTTTAATTGATTTATTTATACTTCTCATGCTGGAAAATGATTAACTGAAGTTATGTTGGTAGATTCTGCTAGAGTTATGGCAAAAGAATGAACAGAAAAAATGAAAATGGTTGAAGGAAAAAAGGAAAATTTGACAGATATGATTAAACAGCTAGAAGATTTAAAAAAATGTGTAAAGATAAGTTATTGAAGAAAATGAAGAACAAATAAATATATTCAACAATTAAATTTTAAAGAACATATTGATGAACAAATTTCAAAAATAGAAGAAGAAAGGGCAAAATATAGATGAATTAATATAGGTAATATTGATAGAGTATTTAAAACCTATTCAAAAGACATTGAAGATAAAATATTATATACGATGAAAGAAGTTGAAGCTGTTAAATCAAAAATTAAATGAACAGGATTTTATAAAGAAAAGGCTATAAATTCTTTAAAATGACAAAAAAATCCTTGAATAAGTTTTGTTCTTCATTGAGCTGAACATGTTTTTTGATCTGCTATAGTATCTGTTTTTGTAGATGATGGAAAATGATGAACTATTAATTTATGATTTTCTTGAGATTTATGAAGATTAACTGAGCCATATAATCTTATAGCACCAGATATTCCACCTTTTGAGTATGATACTTTTATGATAGAATCAACTTATTGATGAAGAAATCATCCTTGAAGATTAGAAGAAAAAATTCAAATTGCTAATGCTATGAATAATGTATTTAATAGATGATGAAAAATTGTTGTTCCAGCTTTTATGCTCCAAAGACATCAGGATGTATCATCTTTTATATTAGAAATGCAAGAAGAATGATTGATCCCCAAAAATATAAAAATTTATTATGATTGATGAAGTATTCAAAGTATAAATAATATATACAGAGCTCATGATAAAGACAAAGTTTATACTAAATTATTTGATAGTAAGAATTTTATATTTGTTTGAAATAATAAAGATCCAGAAGCAAATGAATTTTTAAAATCGTCAGCTCCAAGTGTAATTGTAGCTCCTTCAGGGATGCTAAAAGGCTGAACAATAATGCAATATATTAGCGTATTAAAGTATCCAGAAAATGCTTGTATGCTTTTTTGATATCAATGAGCTTGAACTACAGGAAGGAAATTATTGGAGGCTTCTGAAAATTGAATGAAAAGTATCTATGTACCAGAAGTGACAGACAATAAGAATGAATCTTGAACTTATTTACATATAGTCAAAAATGTAAATCTTTTTCAGTGGAAATCATTTACTACACACTGAGACCAACATGATTTATTGTATTTTTTGTCTGAATTAAAATTTAAACCTAATGCTACTATTTTAATAAATCATTGAGATAAAGATGAATGACAAATGGCTTTAGCTAAAGCATTAAAACAACAATCTTTTTTAAGGGAAGATATAAATGTAGTATTGACTCAAGCAGGGGGAAAACTAAGTAATGTATATCCTTTTGTTACTTGATGGCAATATAAAGTCAATACTATAATTGAATGAAGTAAAAAACCAGAAAAAAATAAAAATATTGTTCCTATAAATAATATTTTAACTAAAGCTGAAAAAGATGAACCTTTAAAATGAGTATTTGATAGGGATTTATTTAGAAAAATGTGGAAAAAAATCTCACCATCAGGCTCTTTTATATTAAGTGATAAACAAGTAGATGATATACTTTTTGCTATTTATGAGGATAAAATAGATAAAATGGATTTGGTATTCCAATTTATTGCAGGATTAATAGTAAAATCTGATGATGAAGAAATCCAAGATTTTTTACAAAATCCTTTTACTAAAAAGAAAGAACAAATTAAACAAACTCAAGAGGATATTTTAGTTACAGAAGAGCCACATCCTTCAGAGATGCTTGATTTAATAAATAAAATCTTGCCCAAAAAAAGGAAACCAAAAGAATGAAAAAATTCTAAAAATAATTTTAAAAAAGAAGAATTTGTAATAATAGTTAAAAGAAAATGAAAAAAAATATATTCCGCTGAAATATTTTTACGTTCCTGAAAAAATCCAGAAAAAAAATTAAATGACATTACTTGAATGGATATGGATTCTTTAAAAACACAATTAGTAAATTTAGGATATATTTTACCTCATACTATTTTGATGGAAAAATGATGCATTTTAATAGATGCTAGTAAAGTTTCTGCATGAAGATTTATTAATAAAGCAGAAAAAGATAATATTGTTGAAATTAGTATTAAAAGTTCCTGAGATTTTATAGCTGGGTCAATTTATTATAGGGGAGAATTAATAAAAACTGTAAGATGATCTACAAAAAAAGTTGTATCTAGAGAATTAAGAAAAATTTTATCAATTCCTGATGATATAGATTTAAAAAATAGGACAAAATGAAAAAAAATAGAGGTTGTTCTTGATGAGTGATGATTATCTATAGTAAAAAAGATTCTTGTTAAAAATTCATTACAAAAACCAGAAAATATTATTGAAGTTAAAATTATAAAATGAAAAAATAGAGTAGAAGGCCTTATTTATTATAAATGAAATATTATAAAACAAGTTTTTGGCAGTTCAAAAACAGATGTTTCTAGATTACTAAGAGAATCCTCTTTAATTCCTACAAAAACCCAATTAATTGATAAAGATTGAAAAATAATAAAAATAACTCTTAATGAATCAACTTTCCCTATATTAAAAGAATTATTAAAAAATCCTCCCGTTTTAGAGGATAGAACTCAATTAATAGACACTACTTCTTTGGAAAAATGAGAGCATAATATTAAAAAAATAATTCCCGTTTCTAGTGATAATAATTCTTATGAAGTTTGAATTAAAACAAAACCAGGTTTTAAATGAAAAAAGAATAAAGCTGATGAGCAAGACCAATTAGATAAAATTGAAATTGATAATATTAAGAAAAAAATCAAATTAAAAAAATCAAAAAGTAATTTGGACACTGAAAAACTTCCTAAAAAAGATAAATCAAATAAACTTTCTCGTAAAAAGAAAATAAAACTTTGAATAAATAAGAAGACAAAAAAGGAAGAAGAAGTTGGTAATTATATTTTAAAATCTGTTCCTAAAAAAACTTGACCAAGACAAATAGATTTATTTTTAGAAAAACAAGCAAAAAAAGAATCTGCAATAGAGCTTAAAAGAAGAGAAAAAAACAGAAAAAGACATCTTAAAATAATAGAGGAAAAGGCTGTAGAAAAATCTAATTCAAAAAAAGCCGTAGAGTATTGACTTTCAGAAAATATTAATAATTCAGAAAATATAAAAATAGTAATAAGTGATAAATGGAGAAAAGCTAATTTTATTTATAATGAAGTAGATATTCAAATAACAGCGTCTAATAAGGATAAACTATTACGTAGAATACGTACAACATTATGAGTTTCACAAAAAACTCTTATTAGTAATGGTACTATTTTATCTAATGTTGATCCAAAAATTTTGAAGGAATTATTTAAATAAATAAATTAATTTTTTCATGGAACGAAAGGAATAACAAATAGTCTTGAAAAATATATTAAAAACAATTTTACCAAAAAATTTAAAAAAAGTCTTTGTT
>CAZFLS010000083.1:0-5652 GCA_964518815.1 uncultured Candidatus Peribacteria bacterium | reverse complement strand
ATATACTTGAAACCCCAAAAGATTTTAATCTTACTAAAACGGCTTTTGAATCATTTTTGACTTGAAATGCCACTTGAGCTATGTTTTCTTGATTAAATGATTTTTCTGTACAAAATATTTTAATGCTAGTTCTTATAATTATAATTCTTCAATCTGTACGATGAAATTTAAAAACTTTATTTATAGATACCGTAATAGCAAGAATATTTTCTTTTATAACTTTCATTTTTAAAATGGTGTGTCGAGCAATTTTTTATATTTACAATTATATTATTTATAAGCTTGAAACTGCATTTATATTTGCAACTTTGTATGGGATAATAAAAAACAAAATGATTTTTAATAATTTATTTTTATTTATATTTACTATAATTTATTTTTGAATTTATTTTTGAATTGTTTATCTTTATATAGTAGTTGGAAATCATATATATCCAAATTATATTCTTAGTGATTTTGGAATATTAATTTCAATTTTTCTTTCTATTCTCCTTATTTATATAAATATCAGAAATGATATCAAAAATTTCAAAGAATTTTTAGTCGAAACAGAAAAAGTACTACTATTTTTAAAGGAAGGAAAAATGGAATAGTATTTCATTAAATTATTTAAAATATGAACAATATGGATATTCTTTATGAAATAATAAAGAAAAAATTAGAAGATTATAAATGAAGAAGTCCAAGAGAAGCAAAACTTAAACAAAAAAACAGAAATGAATTTTCAAATACAGACCCGAGTATGTGTCATTCAATCAATTGATCCTAATTTTTTTACATTCTCATCTAGTTTGTTTTTAATAAACTAAATTTTAGTTTTTTTAAGAGCAACATGTCAAGAATTTGGCTGAGTTTTAATAGCTTTTGCTACTTTTTTACATACTTTTTCTTCAATAAAACTAGAAAATGTAGATTTTGTATTTTCATTTGGCATATATCAAGTAATCTCTGAAAAATCTTTATAAACAAATTGTAAAGCCTCTCTTTTTTTATCATAATCCACCCTTTGGTCAAAATCATATTTATCTGAAAAAACATCAATGGACTTAAGACTTAAGTCATTTTTAATCATTTTAATCAATGCTTTTCTAAAAAATGAGATGCTTCAATAATTTAAGCAATTTTTGATATAACTACGAAACACGATAAAATCAAAGCTCAAATCTTTACCTGGATTTTCCAATAAATCAATAATAGTTTCTTTATGTAATTTGGATTCTTTTAATTTTGATTCTCAATTTTTGATTAATCTTTTTCAAAAACTAATCAATTTTTGATTCGTTTGAGTTACTGTATCATTTGGATATATAATTCGATTATTTGACATAGTTATAAATGTAAGTATTAAAAATTGATTTTTTTGTTAGTATTAAAAATATTAGGATATTTTTCAAAAAACATATTCATTTTAATCTGCTCTTTAATTATTATTTTAAGTAAATGAATAATTTTTATTATTTTATAATCATCTACATTCAAGAGGGCATTTTTTATAAATAAATTAGATTTTAACATAAAATTTTCAATAATTTCCATAATTTTTTTATTCATGTCGACAATTTCTTTGTTATATTCAATCAAATCTGTTTTTGCATCATTTAATTTTAAGCAATCAAAAATTTCCTGAAATAACCTACATGTAAACCTTGTAACCTCGATATTAAAAATAAAATAATCAATATTTATGTCTTTTAATGCTAGATTAATCCGATTTAATCTAGTGGTAATAAGTCAAGTTTTGAATTTCCCTATATACCAGAAAGCGGGAAAGGTATTTATAAATATTTTATTTTCAATCAGTTGTTGATCCTTTGTTTTGTTTGATATATCTTGGCTTCTAATATTTTCTATTATCTCTAATACTTGCTGATATTTTATTATCCAGATTTCTTCTTGTTTTTCATGGGTTTTCTTTTCTAGATTCTCTTTGTTTGTTGGTAAAGATAAACCTGATAAACAAAGATTAATAAATTGTTTAATATTTAATAAAATGTCATTGATTTTATTTATTTTTGTAAAACTTGAATTTTTAATAACCGTTATTTCAGTTTTTTCATTATAATTATCCATTATATTTATTTTTATATTTTTTAGATTTTCCATGAGTATTATAATTAAAATTTTTAACTAAGCAATTCTTTTTTTAAATCTTTTTGTTTTTGCAATCGTACTTCCTCTAATTCTTGCTGCCTTTTTTGTTCTTTCTTATCCTCCTCCTGTTTAGCTATTTTTTCAAATTCCTCTTTTACCTTTTTGAAAAAAATTGTATTTTTATATTGTTGATACTGAGTTTTATCCATTCCAAAATCAATGTTTTGAATTCTTTTTAGCTCAGATATTAAATCATGGTATTTTGTACCGTTATGACTATCAAACACTGCATCGGTATTTTCAAGCTCATCTAAAGGAGTACAAGGGATTAATCACCAATCCTTATCTCAATTCAATAATGAAGTTCATAATGTACTTAATATAAATCATTCTGTTCAGCATTCAGACATATTTGTATAACCTGAATGATTTGCATAATCTATTATCATTCTTACAGCTAGAGATTTATTCATAATACCGCTATCACTATATAGATGAAATTTATTTCAAATCCTGTAAATGCTTATATATCAATACCCTCAATATATATCAGTATTTTTATCATATTCTCTTAATTTTTCTAAAAAATATTCGTCATCTTCTGTTGATTTCCAATCAGAAGGCATTACTAAAAGCTGTTCGATATATTTATCAGTTCTTAAACGATTTTTTATAAAAAATTCATAAAATAATCTTCTAGATTTTTTGTATGTTTGATAAGCACAGTTTGAGCGTTCATTATTTGCTATTATTGCAAACCTTTTTACTAATTCTAAAGCTTCTTCAAAAGTTGGAGTAGTTTCTAAATATTCTTTATATTTTGCAATTTTTATTGCATCTTCTGGATTTTCCTTCGCCCATTTTTCTTCCGCTTCCCTTTTTTCTTTTTCTTTTTCAAGTTTTTTAAGCCTTTTTTCTTCTTTAATTCTCTCTTCTTCTTTTTCTTTTATTTTTCGTTGATAAGTGGGAGTGTTAACCATATTATCAAGATATTCCTCTCCCAATTTTTCTCATTTAATTATTTGCCTAGCTTTTGATGTAAATAATTTTTTAAAACCAGTTACAGGAGTCTCTCTGAATGGTTTTTCAATATTGGCCATGCTTTCTGCAATAGTAGAATCTTCTACTTGGCCATATCCATTTAATCAATCTGTTCTCATAGTTTTTTAAAGGTTAAAAATAAATTGTTTTATATAATAATTTATATTTTATTAAACATCTCTTTATCATTTTTATATTTGTTTTTATTTTTTAATTCTTCTTTTTTTACTACTCTTTCTTCTTTTAATAGTTCTTCTCTTAGTTTTTTCTGTCTTTTTTCTTTTTTTCTATTACTTTCTTCATTATGTATATATTTATAAGTATTATATATTCTTTCTTCTCTTATTTTTCAGATATCTTTATATTTTAAAAATATTTCTTCGGCAAATTGTGGAGATATTTTATGTCTATCAATAGTTCCAGAATAAATACTATGAGCCATTCCATCTTGATGAAAACGTTTGATTTTAATATTTTTATCTTCAATAATTCCTTCCATAAAATCTTCAAATCTCAATCCCCATCCACCAACAAGTTCTGAACGGAAAGAAGACTTATATGATTTGACAGTTAGTGTTGATTTTTGCAAATTATGTTTTTGATCATAATCTGTAAGAAAACCTTTTTCCAAAAAAGCATCCATAAGAATAATATCATTCTTATTAATTCATTTTTTTAATATATTTTCAAGAAATTTATTTTGTTTTCTAGCCTCTTTATTCACTTGTTTTTCATAAATTTTTCTAGATTTTTTTATTTTCTGTTTATCAGTAAATATTTTAATTTTTTCTTTAATTCTATTTATTAATCATTTAATAGGAACTTCTTTTTCTGCCCTACCTTCTACGATAGTAGAATCTTCTACTTGGCCATATTCGTTTAATCAATTTATTCTCATAGTTTTTTAAAAATTAAAGATTAAGAGGTTTTCAAGTAATAATATTTAATACTGTCTGAAGATCTTTTTTTGTTTGATTATCTTTTTCAGTTCCTGAATTAAGTTCATTTATTTTTATTTGAATATTACCTACAAGTTGTTCTACATATGTATTATTTTTTGTGTCACATTGACATTTATCATGTGGACAATCACTACATCTTTCTTTTGTTTCAGAAGATGAATCTGATCAATTTAATGTTTTCATAATATATAAAGTTAAAAAATAAAAGTTTTTGTCAGTGGAAATTAGTTTTCCTTGACAAGTATGATAATAATATTTTTAAAAAAATATTGAAGAATTTGTCAACTTTGAAAATAAAAAACCAGCAAGTTTTGGCTTGCTGGCAGGATTATATTTTGTTGTCAGATTTTGATGAATTTAAAATTTATTATAGAACATTTTAGAGCTGTCTATTTTTGCTTTTTTTAAGAGATTATGATAATCTATTTATAGGTTAATAAACTAAATAAAACAAAATATGGGCGTTGAATCTGTTTTTAATTATACAGAAAAAATAAAAGCTATTGATGTAAAATGAGATGGAATCAAAGATTGACTAAAAGAGAATATAATCAAACAAAAAGCCATAAACTATGTTAATGCAAACAGAAAAAGTTTAAACAAAGAAGAATTAAATTTATTGATTAATAAAATAGATATTCTTCTAAGAAAACAAGATATAGAGAAATTAAATCTAAAAAGTAAGTTTGAAGAATTAAAAAAACAAACTATAATTGAATCGAAAATAAATATAAGCAAAGTAAAAAAATTAGATATACATGATATAAAAAGTCCTGCTTGATTAAGTCATTACATAGATAAAAGCTGAGATGAAAAAATGAAAGCATTAGAAGAATATCTTTGAGTAGATAATCTATGGAAAATAATAGCTCTTACTACAATCTATACTTGAAAAGAGGTTTGAAAATGATTTACTGATATTCTTAAAATATGAGAATGAGCTGCCGAATGAAGTCTAGCATTGGACAGAAATGATCTATCTACTTTATAAAGAATATTTGAACTAACTAAATGAGTATGAATAGATTGATTAAGAGCCATTGCTTTAATCCCTTGAATATGAATATTGCTTAATAAGCTATGAAAAGTATTAAGTAAAATTAATTTGCCAAATAGCTTGCTAAAACCTTTAACAAATGAGATATGAGCAGTTTGAAATATAGAAAAAATTAGAAAAACAAAAATTGCTATAGATAAAAATAAAATTGATTTATTAGAAATGAAATGAACATATATGTTAGATGAAACAAAAAATTTACATCCGGTTGAAGCAGGTAAAAAAATTTGAGATTTTGCAGACAAAATAGATGTAAAATACTTAATAAACCATCCAGAAAGAATTGACACAATGCTTGATATAGTAGAAAATCAGTGTGAGTATGTTGTAAAAAATAAAAGTAGGATTTTAGGGTTAAAAAAAGAAGAATTTAATTATTTTAAAGCAAATTTTATGGAATTAAGATTAAAGATAACAAGGCTATGAAAAGAAGATGTAATGAGTAATTTTATAGATGATATAATAAAATTAAGGGAATGAAAACTAAAACAAGCATATAAT
>CAZFLS010000082.1:0-5676 GCA_964518815.1 uncultured Candidatus Peribacteria bacterium | reverse complement strand
TTTATAATGCTTAATAAGTTTTTTAAATTTTAACAATCTTCTGGTCTAGAGCCTATATAAATTTAAAGAAAATATTGTTTGAATGTTATCTGGTTTATTACCTCAAACAAGTACTAAAATACTAGAAAATAAATGGGTTAATTTAAATAAAGGATGGGAAGAAAAATATTGAAATCTGACTGATAAATTTGATACATTAAGTGAAAATGATTTTATAAAAGATAGAGAAATTCTAGATAAATTTGAAGCTTTGAGATATATTGGTGAATTTAAAGATTGTACGTTAATTCAAGCATCAAACAAGATAGAGAAAATTATATGACTTATTAATAATAACATTGATTATATTATTTTTAATGACAGAATTACTTGATTCACGTACGTTTTAGTAAAAGATATTTGTAGTTTTTTTATTTTAGAATTGGAAAAAATTGAAAAAGAAGAAAATATAAGTCAGGAGTCTTTAAAATTAATATTAAATATTGTTATTGAATTAAATAAACTTTATGATCTATTTGTAAAACAATTTTTGTTAATCGATCCATTCTTAGTATATTTAGCATTAAAAAAAGATGATACATACCTTAAGAAACTCATTTATAGAATTAACTATCTTACTAAACAAATAGATGTGTTACTTGAAATTAAAAATAAAATTGAATTTATTATTTTAGAAAATAAAAAACTACTTTTACTTTAATATTAATTTAACATTATGTCTACATTAACTAAAGAAGAAGTTCTTAAATTTGTAAGAAAAAGTAAAAAAAAGGATGAAGCCTTAAAGAGAAAAATTGAATTTTCTATAAAAAGAGCAGAGTGAATTATGTATTGAACGACTCCTTCACAAAAGAAAGAATCAGACCATAAAACAGCTAATCTTTCTGATCAAATTTTAAACCTCATAAGACCTGTATGTAAGAAAGTTGCAAAAGTTATACATTTGATTTCTCACACAAATGATCAAAACCTTCCTAAGCCTAAAATCCCTTAAGCTCTAGTTTCTTTTTTAAATAATACAAAATTCAATTTAATTCTCCTATCAGTTATCTCTTAAATTAAGAATTTTATTTTTATGTCAAAATTTTATTTGATTATTTATGGCTTTTAAATATATTTTTTTGTACATCATAATTACTGTATAAAATATACAAATATGAAAAAATTAAATATTTGATTAATTTTTTGAGGAAAATCTGTAGAACATGAAGCTTCTCTTTTATGAGCAAAAAATGTTATTAAAAATATTGATAGAAAAAAATTTAATTTAATTTTAATCTGAATAGATAAAGAATGAATTTGGCATTTATATAATAAAAATCCTTTATTAAATGAAAATGATTCAGCTAAAATTAAATTAGCAAAAAATATATCAAAAATTGCAATTTTACCATGATCAAATTGAGAAATATTAATATTAAATAAAAAGCAAGAAAAAATAAAAATAGATGTTGCTTTACCTGTAATTCATTGAACTAATGCGGAAGATTGATCATTGCAATGATTATTAAAACTTTTAAATATTCCTTTTGTCTGAGCCTGAATTCTATGATCTGCAATATGAATGGACAAAGATATTATGAAAAAACTTCTTATAAACGAAAATATTCCAATATGAAAATTTATTTCTTTAAGAAAAAATGATAAAGTTGATTATTCAAAAATCACACAAAAATTAGGTAAGATAATTTTTGTTAAACCTGCGAATTGATGATCGTCTGTCTGAATAAATAAAGCAAAAAATAAAGTAGAATTTCTTAAATCGATCGAAGAAGCTTTTAAATACGATAATAAAATTGTTATTGAGGAATACATACCTTGAAGAGAATTAGAATGTGCAATTTTAGGAAATGACAAATTAAAAGTATCTTTAGTATGAGAAATTATACCAAATCATGAATTTTATTCTTATGAAGCAAAATATATAGATAATAATTGAGCTAGTTTAATTATTCCAGCAAAAATCTGATTAAAAGTTTTAAAAGAAATCCAAAATATGGCTTTAAAAATTTATAAAATTTTATGTTGTGAATGATTAGCAAGATTAGATTTCTTTTTATCAAAAAATAACAAAATCTATTTCAATGAAATAAATACTTTACCATGATTTACAAAAATTAGTATGTATCCTAAACTTATAGAATATTCTTGAATTAATTATATAAACTTAATTACAAAACTTATTGAATTAGCCATAGAAAGATTTAAAATTGAAGAAAAATTTACTTTTAATAAAAAATAATAATTAGTATTTTTGTAAAATTGAAGACTTTTATTTTGAGGTTATGTATTTCTTTATCTATTGGTGATATTTCTATCTGATTTAAATTTATAAATTATATTTTTTTCTTTTCTTCGTTCAAAACATAAGAAAAAGGCATATTTCAACCATATTGTGGTAATAATTGTTTAGATCTTTCCATTTCAATTAATTCAATTATTTTTCATCTAGTTTTTTCTATTTGTTTTATAAGATTTATATTAAGATCTATCATTTCTTCGCAAAAAACTTTGGAATATTTTTTTGGAATAGAAGCTTTTTTCTCAGCTATAGGACAATTAGAGACATAAGAAACTCCATAGATATTTCAAGAATTAAAAATTGAAGCTCATCACATTGGAATTCAAAAATAAAAATCTCTTTCATCTATCCAGTCTATACAAGATTTTTCATTTCTTAAGGCTTCAATTTCAACTCATAATAAATTTGTATTTCTAGAAAAATTTAAAATAACTCTCAATAAATCAGGTTTGATTCAAGATGATTTTAGTAATTCTAAAATTTTTTTGAGTGTATCTCAAGAAAAAATTCCATCATCACATAAAACAATTTTTTTATTTTTTCATTCTAAATTTAACTGTTTTATTAAAGTACTAATTTGTGTTTTAATATCATCTCATGTTCTGGTTTTGATGTCATAGTTTCATGATATAATATCTTTTAGATCATCATACATTCTAGTACAATCAAAATAAAAATCGGCATCATTGGAATAAATTCAATTATCCAAAGAAATAATAAATTCGTTATCTTTTTTCCTTGAATTAAAAAATGATACTATTTCATCGTATGTAATAATTTTTGTTGAATTTTTACCAAAAATACTATTAATTGAGTCTCGAGTTCCATCTCTTATTAAAGCTAAATCTAAACCAGATAAATTGATATTGAATCCTAATTTATCTATAGTTGATTCCAAATCACAAGTAACAAAATATTTTTCCATAATAAATTTTTTAAATAATAAAAAACCGTTATCTTCAAGTTAATTAACTCTTAGATAACGGTATTAAAAAAAGGTCATTATCTAGGAGGATGACCTTCGTAATGTTTATTATAAACAGATTTTAATATTTTAATTGCATTTTTATATCACTTATTTTTTCAATTTAAAAATTTAGATATACGAGCAATTGTTGTAGAACTCATTCATGTTTTTGATTCAATTTTTTGATAAGGCATTCAATCAAAAAGCATCTTTGCTGTATTGAATCTTTTTTTAAATTCAATTATTTCTTTTTCTGATAGTAAATCTCTTAAAAACAAAAATAGTTCATCTTTATTTTTAAGATTTATTATAATTTCAAGTATTTCATTAAATTCTTTTTGTAGCTCTTTGTTTGTTAGCATGATAACTTTAGTTAAGTAAATTAATTTACAGATACTTTATTCAGATCAAGTGATTTGTCAAATTTTTTTAAAATTTTTTTATGTATAATTTTACTTTTTAGTTGTTTATTTGCTTATATTAAAAATTAATTTTTAAATTTGACAATTAAATTAAATTTATAGAATATTTGGAATTAATATTTTATATTAAATATAAAACTATGAAAAATACTCATATACAAGAATTATGACTTTGTTTAGATATTTGGGATAAAGAATGACAATGTGGTTTTTGATGATGAACAAAATGTGAAGCATGTGCAGCGCCTTATTTATGATTAAAATTAATTACGTGAGAAGTTTTACATCAAAAACTTGATCTAGAAAACTGGAAACAAAAATTGATTGGTATAATAAATAATAGATGATTTACAAATGAATATATTGATTCTATTCATAACACTACACATAATTTTGAAAACTTTCTTAAAATAATTGAAACTTATAAATTAAAACAAATTGCAAGAAATTGCTCAAATTTTTATCACGATTCAAAAGAAAAGATAGATTATAAAAGAAAAGAAACAACAGCCGAACATGTTTACTCATGTCTTAAGTTAGCCGACTTTTTTCTTGACACAGAAAAAGAATTTTGTAATTTAGATAGAGCAAAAGTAATGGATTTACTTATGTATCATGATGATATCGAAATAATAACAGAAGATACTTGTATTTCAGATAGAGATAAAAGAGAACAAAAATTTGAAAATGAAAAACTTGCTATACCAGAATTAGCTATTAAATATCCTAATTGTTTAAAAGATAAACTATTATCTTTAGATGTAGAATTTAGAGAAAAAAATACAGTTGAAGCCAAATTTGCTGAAGCAATAGATAAAATGGATGCACTGGTTCATGAGCTTCAGTACAAAGAAGATTGGAAACCAAAAAACTTTGGTGCAGAAAATGTTATAAAATGGTTTAAGCCTTCATTTGAATATTCACCAACATTTACGAAATATTTTGAATTAGTTATGAAATATTTAAGAGAAAATAATTATGTTTAAAATAATTAAAATCATTTTAAATACAATTTTTTTCCGGGTGATTTTTCTGATCGGAAAGAATATTTTCATTCTGTATCAAGAGAATATCAATTACTTAAATAAATTTTTTCTAATTTTGGATTATTTGTGACAGAAATTACAATTTTTTTATTATTTTTAGCATAAAATTCTACAAATTGAGTTAAACGTACTCAAATTTTATAACATAAAAAATTTTCGATAACAGAAAGTGCCCCGAGCTCCACTGTATTTTCATTAATAGGTATAATTTCGACACATCAAACTGGAATCTGATCAACATATGCAATATAAAAATTTTTATAATTTGCTTGTAAATAATTTTCATTTCTTGGTTTTAAAAACCCTTTTTTAATATTTGCATCCAATAAAGATTTAACAACAGGAATATCTTTGGAATCTATTCATTTTATTTCTGGTTCTCAAAATTTTGATCATATTATAGTACCAACTCAATCAATACTTAGAAGTTCATAAAGCAAGTTTTTGCTTTTAAAAGGTATAATATGAGCTCTATCTATTTTTCAATTTAATATTAATTTTTTTGCTTCAGATAAAAAATGTTTTACAGTTTCATTATCGTTATTTGACAAAATTTTATTAATTTTTTCTTCATAACCTAAGGAAACTACATCGATAGAATTTACTCTACTTCAATTATTTTCAAGTAATCATTTTTTATTAAAATAAATCATTTTCTTTTTTTTAGTTCAATCCAAATCTTCATTTGTTAAATTAATATCATTTTCAATTCAGGGTTTTATTATGTATTCAACTTTAATTGAATTTAATACCATTAAATCTTCAAGTAAAAATTGTATATTTTTTTCACTGGTAATTTCTTTATCCATAAAAATTATCATTTTTGTATTTTCATGGATTTTGTAATAATGTTTGTATAATTGCATAGTAAACAAAGTTAATAAATAAAAAATTTTATAAATCTGGAAAAACCCATCTATAGCGAGTACATCTTACAAT
>CAZFLS010000081.1:0-5722 GCA_964518815.1 uncultured Candidatus Peribacteria bacterium | reverse complement strand
GAATTTATCCATTCATCAGTAAAAATACCGTCAACATCTCATTTTCAATCATCTTCAAATAAACACCGAATTTCATCTTTGGTCAAAATAACTTCATTTCAACTCATAATTTCTCTAGGATATTTTTTAACTAATTCAATATTTATACTTCAAAAATTTCAGAAAAAATATTTTTTCATACAATTAAAAAATTTCTCTTTTATCTCATTATTTTCAAAAACATCATTTAAATTTCTATCTGTATATAATGATGTAAAAATTTTAGTTAAGTATATTTCCATGAAATCAAAATCAGAAAATTCAAGATAATCATCTCACACACTTTCCTTATACATGGTTATTTTTTTTGTAAAAAATTTATAGTCTGCCTTTAACATTCAATCTCTATATTCTTTATCTTTTCATTTGACGAAAAAATCTTCCTTTTTATTTCATTCAACTAATGATTTAAAATAATCTAGATCATCTCTGATATCCTTTGTTTCTTGCACCTCTTTTGTAGATGTTATAGGTATTGTTGTATCGCTAGCAGCTTCCATATAATTAGTGATTAATTGTTAAATAGTTTTTAATATCTTCAAGTGTTTTAATATTTTTTGTATCTTTACCATGACTTTCTAATAAATTTTTAAACTCTTTAATATAATATTTTACTTCTACTGGTTCATTTTTAATATTATTTCTTTTTTTGAATTTTTCAACTTTACTTAATACTTTTTCTCTAACTTCACTGTATTTATTTTTCCCTTTTCAAAAATAAGGATTTAAATTATCTTTAAGCCTACTAAATGCTTCAATCTTTTCATCCATTTCAATAGTTTTTTCTCCTTCTTTAACTATTTCTGTTTCTACTTTTTTAGCATCTTTTATAACTGTCTTTTCTACCTGTTTTTCTGCTTGCATTACTTTTTTATGTTTTTCTCTCCATCCCTCATTTTTATAAGTTGAATTTCTCTTTTTACATCAATCATTTCTCTTGCTACTTTAATTTTTTTAGTATCTTAAGAACTCATTAAAACTTTACAAAATTTGTAAAATTTGTAAATGAATATTGTATTTTAAAATGTTTTTCATACAATTAACTAAGATAACTCTTGATATAATATATAAATCAAATCATAAATTAAATTGTAATTTTTTAGAAAATATAATAGAATAGTTGAAATTATTATTTCAAAAATAAAAACAAATGTCCATAGAGACAAAAAAGGACTTTGCTACCCAAGTAGACTTTAATCCTACTAAAATACTTGAACAACAATCAAATTCTTTTCTTAACAGATATCCTGATTTAAGAGATAAAGCAGATAATTTGTTTAATTTAAAGGAACAAAGGCAAGACAAAATATCTAATAAATATGAACTTCTTGCTCAGAATGAAAATAATGAAACAAAAAAAGATATTCAAGCAATTCAGAATGAACTAATTTTAAGAAAAGAGAATACAATCAAGAAATTCTCACAAGTTGAAACTTGGCAGATTTTAGCAGGCTAATAGATAGTGAGAATGATGCAGGAATGAAAGCACTTGAAGAAATTTTGTGAACAGAAACATTGTGGAAATGTGCCTTACTTTCTATTGTTTATACAGCAGATGAAACTTGAAAATGATTATTTGATACACTAAAAATTTGAGAATGAACTGCCGAATGAATGCTTGTTAATGAAAATAAATCTGTTCCGACAGAAATGAGACTTGAAGCAATGTTAAAATGAGTTGGTATTGACGCTTTAAGAGCGATGGCAATTATACCGTGAGCAAAAACATTATTACAGTGATTTGCAAAAATATTGAATAAGATTAAACTGCCTGTAAATTCAAATATCTGATGAAACTTAATTTGAAATGAAATTTGAGCAGTTTGAGATATTAAAAGTTTAAGACAAAAGCCGCCCAAAGAGTGATTAACAAAAGCTGAATTATTGACAAGAAAAGTTGAAGAAATGCAGTATAATATATCTAAATATAAAGAAGTTTTTAAAGAGAAACTGCCATTAGATAGATTGTGGATTGAAATAGAGAACTTTTGAGATAAATTAAATGCTGATTATTTTATAATTAGTGAAAAAATTAGACAAGATACAATGATAACTTTACTAAGACTTAATAATAATATATTAAGTAATCGGGAAGTAATTGCAACAAGTAATTTAAAACCTGAAATATTGAAGAGTTTTGCTGATTTTCACAGACACTTATTACCTTATATTAATAATGCTAAAATAGATTTTATGGTTAGAAATAATATTGAAGCATTTCATAGCACAGTAATGACAGATACTTTAAATATGTTGTTAAAAAAATAATAATATTTAACTTATAGAATTATGAATGAGAAATCTTTAACTAATTCATTTAAACAAACTTCAAAAGAACTCAAAGAAATGAATTTAAAAGTTATAAATAATATAGAAAATATCATTAAGTATTTAAATGAAAGTAAGGTTTTAGATATTAATATTGAAAAAATAATTGATACTTACTATAAAAGAGACAATTTTATAGGTTATAAAGAAGAATATAAAAATTTTTTGAGAGATACTCTTCAAAAATTCCTTGATAATATATATAAAACAAGAGAAATAGGCAAAACTTCTGAATGAGTAAATCAAATGTTTTTATCAGAAGAATATTGGGAAGAATTTCATAAATATTCTAAAATAGAAGAAAATTATAATAAATTAATTTATTTTTGATTAACAATTAATCCTTTTGAACAGAGAAAATTAATGGAAAATACTTGAAATGTTTCAAATAAAGTAAAAGATATTTTAGATGAAAAAGATAAATAATGGGGTTAAATTAAGAAATATATGAACGATATAAATAAACAATGAAATACATTTAATGACAAAGAAATTTATGAAAGTTATGAAATGTTTTTTGAGGCAATAAATGACAATAAAAGAGAACATTTTTTATTTGATGAATTTAAAAATTGAACTTATGACAAGATAAAAACAATAAATGTTATTAAAGGTGAAAAAATGTGTTTAGACTTATATTTTGGCTGGTTTAAAACCTATTTAAAAAATTATTTTTCTAATATTGATAGAAATTATCCTAATTTTAGTGATTTTTATTTTCTATCAAAGTATTTCGAAAAACTTGAAAATGTTTATAAAAAACATCAAGATAAACCTTTAATATCTATTTTTGAAGAAAATACTTTTGATAAAGATAAATTTTTTAGTCTTTGTAAAAAGTATTTATTTGAAAATTATAGAATTATGTTAAATAAATTAAGTGCAGAATATCCTTCTCAAACATTTACAAAATTACAAGAAGCAGAAAAAGTTGACTATACAATTAAAAATATCAGTATTAAAACAGATAAAGTAATTAATACTAATATAAGAAAAATAAAGTAATCCTTAATTAATAAAAATTATGAGTGAGATTTTGTTGAACCAACCATTAGAAAAAATATCAATGGATAAAACTGATGTATTATATATTCAAGATAATTTAAATATATTAATAGGGATGTGGATAGAAGAAAATTATCCAACTAAAGCAGATGAAGAAAAAATAAAAATGCTTGAATTTATTAAACAAGAAATACAAGTATGGATTGATTGAAATCTTAATGAAAATTCCACAGTTGCAGACTTAAAAAAAATAAGGTGAATAGAATATAAATATCACGATATAATCGATTATAAACAAGAAAGATCTCAATATGGTCAAAAAATTCAAAATGTTAAAAGTAAAATAGAATGAGTTATTAAAAATTAAAAATAAATCAATGTATCTAATATGGTGGAGATGAGAATAGCGGTAAGTATAAATTATAGGAAGAAATAGCTAAAAAATTACTAAAGATTTTAAAATTATTATGTCGTATATCAAACTCATAAGATCTCTGTACGTATATATATGACAATGCTTTAATTCTTATCAAGAAATATGGTAGTCAATTTTAACATTAATGCAAATATATTTTCTTTGACATTTTGTAAATCATTAAATAAGTATTTAAACCCTTATTATTTTTGACTAAAGTAAATACATATGCTATTATTTATATAGTTTTAATATACTTAAAACATATTTCTGTGAATTATAAAAAAGAACTTATTATAGCCTTACTTTCTCAATTAAAATGAAATTGGGAATTTTCAGAGATCCTTATAGAAGAAATTAAAAAATGAAATATATGAGATTTAGAGCTTGAAAATTTGTCTTTATTACTTTTAAATTCAGCTAAAAATGTTGATTTAGAAAATAAGACTATAGAAAGATTGTTAATTTTTGAAACTATCAAATCATTAGAGAAACAAGAAAGTCTAGATAGTAAAGAAAATATTACTTTAAACTTTATTTAAGAGAATTTTTTTTATAAGATATTAAGTATGATTATATAGTATGGAGCAAATGTCTACTACATTAGAAAGAAATGAAGTTTCATCTAGTAATATGGAACAACTTTTAAAATTTAAATTAAATTTTAAAAAATCTCCTGAAAGTATAGCATTTGCCTTAAGAAATGATAAAAAAACTAAAGAAACTATTTCTTGTATTGTATGACCGGAAAAATATGAAGCAATTTCAAAACAAAATCCAGTTAAAAAAAATCCTAATTCTCTTTCGGAAGACATTAATACTAGAGAAATTCAGTCTTTAATCTATAAAGAACTTAATATTGATGTAAATACTGATAGTAATGGAGCTATTAAAAAATTTATAAAATGAGCTATTGATAGCCTTATAATAGGAAATGTTGAATTAGTAATGAAAATTAAAGAAAAAGGCATAACAGATTTTTTAATGTTAATCAAAAATCAATTAACAACTATTGAAGGTTGGAAAAATATAGCAACTTCATTATGAAAAACAGTTACTGAATTATTTTCTTGCGATGCATATAAGACATGAAAATCAGTTGCTGAGCTTGGTCTTGTAACTATATGAGCCTGAGCAGCTTGATGGGGATTAAAAAAAATGTGAAAATCTGTTATTCATAGTGCTGAAAAAATTGGAGCTGAAACTGTAAAATGAAAAATAATAAGTACAACCCTTAAGGAAACTTGATGAGTATTAGAAAATACTTGAAAAGTATTACAAGTTCCTTTAAAAACAGGTGAAAAAATAACTAAATGAATAGGAAAATGAATAGCTTATGCAGGTGAAAAAGTTTGAGTAAATAAGGTAATTCGTCATGGTATTGAAAAATGAAAAGATGTGATTGAAAAAACTTGAGTATGAGAAGTAATAAAGAAGACTAAAGATGCAACAAAACAAATTATTTGAGTTATTGGAACAGCACATGTTGTCTGAAATATTGATTGACCAACAAAACACCCAAAATTTAATCAAACTTGAGCTATTTTTCCAGAATGATCTCCAAAAATAAAACTGCATGAATGAGTTGATATAGTTAAACTTGCAGAAAAATGTCTCACTAAAGAAGAAATAAAATTTGTAAATGAAAAGTATTTTAGCGGTAATATTGAAAAAAATCTTCAAGCAAAAGTTGGGTTGGAGAATTTTGTTAATCGTGGTAATAATGGTGTTATTTTTGAAATACCAGACAAAGATCAAGTAATCAAATTACCTGTTAATAAAGAAAACTTAGCAACATTACAAAGAGAAATGTTGAGACACGATATTTTTCAAGATGAGTTAGATACAATTAAAAGATGATATTGAAAAATGCTTCAAGAATCTAGGTAGTGTTAACATAAAATTTTTAAAAGCAATGCAATTAGTCAAATTTGG
>CAZFLS010000080.1:1835-5739 GCA_964518815.1 uncultured Candidatus Peribacteria bacterium | reverse complement strand
CATCTTATATCTCCTTTATAATTATTTTTATTTTTTATTTTTTCTTTTATTCTTTTTTTTTTCTTTTTTATCTTCATCAATATATTGAATATTAAAAAAGTAAGGTTCTGAAAATATCCAAATTTCTCCTGATTTAAATATTATAGTTACATAAGGTCTTTTGTCATTAGGAAGTATAATATTTTCAATATCTTCTAACAAATAATTATAATCTTCATCTCTGATTCTAATATATTGATACTTAATTTTTTTATTATTTGAATTTTTATTCATATTATATCTCCCTTTACAAATTTTTCTGCTTCTTCAAATGTAAAGAAGCATTCACACCAAGTAACATAATTCATTTTTCTATAATCCCAACTGAAAACAATATAAAAATCTATTACATTTTCAAAATCAATTATTTCAGTTAATATTCCAGTATCTATAATATGTTTTTCAAAATCAATCTGTATATTAGAATTATACAAAATATCTTTTGTATTAAATTTTTTAATTATACATTTATCATCATACATTTTATCAACATTTATATCTATAAAACCTAATTCCCAATTTGAAAAATCATAATTTTCTAAAAATTCTCTCCAAGTCTTTTTTTCAATCATCTTACACCTCCTTATTAAATTTATATTTAATCATAAAATTGTTGTAAAATAAAAGACATCCATAATTTACACATATCCAAAAAAAAGTTGGAGGTTTTTTAGCCTCTTTTAACATCTCTTCAAATGTTATCAATCCTATTTTATATTTATAAAACAAATCTAAATCAATTTTTAAAGGAGTTGGTATAGCATCAAAAACCTCTTCTAAATCAATTTTTTTTAAAAGATAATAATTTGTCTTATATGGAATCGTTGTTTTACAAGTGAGGCTCCAATAGGAGCCTCCACCATTTTCTAAAGTTTGTTCTAAATCAATAAATCTGTTCCATTGTTTTACAAAAAAATCTTGTAAATCTTTTGTAGTCATTTATCCCCCTTAACCAATTTATACTTTTCCAAAAACTTCCAAATCCCTTGCCCATTACCAATATACATATCTTTAATCTCTCCTTTTTCATTTTCAATAATTATTGTCGGTAAACTTGTAATCATATAATCAATTGCTTTTTGACTTTCTTTTTCAACATCTATATAAATGTATTGAACTTGTTTTTTTTGAAACTCTTTTTTTAATTGCTGACACGCATAACATTTTTCACTCCCAAATAAAAGTAATCTCATAAATCCTCCTTTTTTTTTGATTTTAATGTATATTGTTTTATAAAATCATTTTTTATATCTTCTAATTCTGACATTGTATATTGTTTTACCTCTCTTCCCTTCTTTTCTAAATCCTCTAATTTTTCTATACCAAATTTTTTTATATACCATATTAAAAACTCTATTCTACTATTAGGATTAACACTTATTTTTGTATGACATCTTTTACATAGAGTAATCCCATTCTCTAAATCATATTTCACACTTTTTTTAACTCTTGAAATTATATGGTGAACTTGTAAATCAAAAGTTGAACCACAATATTGACATTTAAAATCATCTCTTATTAGACAAAGTGCTTTCCATAAATTTTCAATTTCTTTTTCTAAAATTTTCTTATTGTTTTTTATCTTTTTTGTCATTTTTAATTTCCTTCATAAAATCATCTAATTTCTTTTGATAGTTATTATAGATACAAAAACTGATATAAAGCACCACAAAAAATAAAACCAAACCAAAAACAATCCCTAAAAGAATATATTTTATCATTTATATCTCCTCTTTTTAATTTTAAAATCATCCTTATAAATTTCTGTTTCAAAAACAATATAACTTATAAAAATCAATAAAGAAATTATAATAATCAATAAAAACCCAAAAATTATATTAAATATAAAATCCATTCTTATAAATTTTTGGGTAAATGTCTCTATCGCTTTAAACATTTTAATTGACAATTCCATCATTTCACCTCAAAAATTATCCAAATCTTCTTCAGTCAATAATTGTTTTAAATCTATTTTTTTATTTTTCTTTAAACACCAATCTTTTAAAAAATTAGGACAGGGAACTGAAAATTTCACAATTTCATTATTCAAAAAACCTTCAACAGCAACAATCGGCTCTATCATCTTCATATATTTTTTTGTAATTTCTAAAAAACCTTTATATTCAAGTTCATTGTCAAATTTTTTAGGATCTATTTTCAATTTTTCAAATTCTTTAAAATAATCTTCATTTAAAGCAGGACAAAAAGGTCTATGTCCATTATAAATACAAACCTTGTTTTTAAATTCCTCTTCTAACATTGAAATTAATTTCAGGATTGCATCACCTTTTAATTGCTCTATTTTTTTCGCTTCATCAAAAAATTTTTCAACTCCCTCTTTTAAAATTTCATTAATTTGTTCCATTCAATTTCTCCTTTAATTTTTTTCTAAAATTTCTGTATTTTTCCCACTCCTCTGGAGTAGGAACCACTAAAGGATCTTTAAATGCCAAATTAAAAATCCTCAATAACTCTCTATATCGTTCAATAGAACCATTAGGTTGAGTTGGTTTATATTCAGGATGTTTATTTAACCATTGCTGAATTGTTATAATTTTTTTATTTTCTTTAAATTCTTTAAACTCTTTTATCCAAACTGAAATATTTTTATAAACAACACTTAAATTTGTAATTTTTGATTTCCAATATTCAGAAGTTGACATTCGCCAATTAATTAATCCTAAAATATCATTAGGATTATATTGTTTTAAGATTAAATAAGCATCTCTTACATTTCTCTCTATAAATCCTCTATCAGGATTAACTTCAATAAGATACGCAAAATCAAAAATGAATTGTATCGCAGGTTGAGGTTCTTTAATCTTTTTTGAAATTGTAACTTCTATTTTATCATTACCAGTTATTATAGTTTCTTTTTTCTCTTCTTTTTTATTATTTTCTTTATCTTTATATTTTTCTTTATCTTCTTTTTTATTAGGAGTATTTATATTATTATATATATTATATATATACGCATCATCTTTATTTTGATTAACATTTTGATTAACAGGTTGGTTAACATTTTGTATATTTTCCTTTTCTAATGCTATTTTTTCCTGATTAACATTTTGATTAACATTTTCTTTATTTTGGTTAACTGTTAATTGATTGTTAATTAATTTTTGGTTAACAATTTGATTAACAAGTTCAAAAATTATAGGTTGTAATTGATTTATTATTTCATTAACAATTTGATTAACTGTTAATTGATTGTTAATTAACTTTTGATTAACTTCTGGTTTATTGTTAATTAATTTTGGATCAATATATGATTTACAATTAATAGATTGCGGATTATTATCAACTAATTCATTAATATATTTATGTATTCTTTGAGTTATATTACTTCTGGAGCAATTCAGATTTTTTGCTATTTCAGAATTTGTTTTACCTTCATTATGTAATTTTATTATCTCTTCTATTTTTATACCCTTACTCATCCTTTCCACCAATTTTTATACAATCTAACTTTTTCATCCTATTAAATAAGAAATTATATAGCTTCGTAAGGTTTCTTTGAAATCTTCTTTATAGGCTTTATCTTTTATATTATGTAAAACAATATTCATCATTTCCATCAATTCTGAAATTGTATATTTATTTAATTCCTCATCATATTTATCTACTATGTTGTCATATTCTTCACCATCTTTATCCTTTACTTCCTCTAAAAATTTTTGCAATTTTTGCTTCATATTTGACAACACTTCCTCCATTTTAGCCTCCTTTTTAAAATAATTTTAAAATTTTTTCAATCAATTCTAATTTTTCCACTACTATTTGTAAATTAGAATAACGATTTAACAAATAACGATAATCCCAAATATTCAATCTTTCTCTATTTTTTAATATTTTCATCGAATCT
>CAZFLS010000080.1:0-1735 GCA_964518815.1 uncultured Candidatus Peribacteria bacterium | reverse complement strand
AATTCTATATCTTCTTTTACATCTAAATAATGGTCTCTCATATCTTCAATTTCTTTTTTTATTTCATCTTTTGTCATTTTCACCTCCTTTCTTTTTAATCTTCTCTTTTACTTTTTTATAAATTGTATATTGTTCTGGTAATATCTCTTCAATTTCCTCTTCTGAAAGTTCATAAAGTAGACTATTAATCGCAATAAATATTAAATATTCTTTTCTATTTATTTTTCTTTAAATTGTTTATATAAGTTATAACTTGAGAAGCTTCTGATTTTGTTAAAGTTTCAACTTTTTCTTTTTGAAATTCTTTTTTCATATAATCCAATATAGATTGTTTCAAATTAAGATTTCCTAATTCCCAAATAATAACCTTCATTTGTTTTTCAGTTGCAGGTTCAGTTTCAATTTTTAGATTGCTTTTTATATCCTCTTCTTCACCTTCTACCTCTTCAGGGTCAGAAACGCCTAATAGAATCATATATAATTTCTTTTCTATTCTGGTTTGTATTTTTCCAAATTCATTAGAAGGTTTTGTTTTTTCTGACAATTCCTTAAAAATTTCATTAACTGGAAGTATAGCAGATACAATGTCTTTTATTTTCAATTCTGAATAAGCAGTTTGAAGTGTTCCTTTCAAAAAGATATTCTCACCAGTATTTTCAATAATATGAAAATCAAGATGATATTGGAGATTGTTTTCTTTAATATATTTTTGAAATTCGCCTCTCAATTCATAGATAGAATAATATTTTACAATTCTATCTTTCATTTTAAATTCTTTTACTTCCATCTTACACCTCCTTTCTTAATAATATATATTTTCTTTTTAAATCATTAAACATTGCCTCTAATAACTTATTTTTATTTTTAATATCTTTTTTCAAATTATCATTTTCTAATTTAATTTTAACATAATCAGAAAGTATTTTATAATATTCTTTTTCAAGAAAATCTTCATTCATTTTTAATCTCCAGTTTCAAAATCAGTTGCAAGTTTAACATTAACAATTGACTTCACATCAGCAACCTTTTTTATCATTTGTATAATTTCTATTAAAAGATTTATTTCATCCTCTACAACTGCAAGTAAAACTTCAAATGTATTTTTTAAACTTCTAAAAGTATTTAAATCATTATCAGCATTTACTAAATCTTCTAACAAACCTTCAGTTGTTTTTTTACCATTCATTTCTAACTCTTCTCTTTTTTTTAATTTGAAAATTGCTTCCTGACTTTTTAATCTATTTTTGGTTTCAAAATACCATATTGCAACCTCTGATTTTAAAGTAGTATAATCCTTCAATAATCTTAAAAACTTTGTTCCAAAATGAGAAAGAGCAAAAGAAGGTTCATTAATTTCTAATTCACCCATCGTATCAAATAAAATGTCAAACTGCTCTTTTAAATTTAATCTTTCTTTTGTTAATTCATCAATTTTTTCTCTCAATTCTTTCACCTTACACCTCCTTATTAAATTTCATATAATAATATTTTGTTCCCGATGGAACTTCAAAATAATTTTCTTTTTTATCTCCCATTTCAAAATGAATCTCACCTTCTAACCATAATCTATAAATAGCATCTTTTACTTCATCTTCTTTATATCCCAATTCAACCATATTTGATATAACTTCTTTAATAGGAATTAATTTAGGAAGATATGAGTATTTATCTTCAGATAACCTTTTGTAAATTTCATAAATTTTTTTATTCATCTTACACCTCCTAATATATGTTT
>CAZFLS010000079.1:0-5752 GCA_964518815.1 uncultured Candidatus Peribacteria bacterium | reverse complement strand
GAATTATCCAAAAAGTCAGAATTTAAATGACAATTTGATTTTATAGTTTGTAGATCTGTTGCCTATATGCCAAAAGTTTTAGTTTGGGCTATACCATTTCTAAAAAAAGATTGAGTAATTATTTTGTATAAACTTTATAATAAAGAGGAAATTGATGAATGAATAGAAATTTTGAAAAAATATGGAAGAAATATTAAACGAATTGAAAAATATTCTATTCAAGATCAAGAAAGAGTTTTGATTTTTTGTTAAGGAAACACGGAATAACTTCGATCTTTGCGTTCAAAGCTTGCGTATCCTCGCTCGTCGTAGACATATTACGCCTCGCTTCGATACGCGCTTTTCACACAAATATCTTTGTTCTTCCGTGTTTCTCTAAAGACAGTGCTAAAATGAATTACCCCGTTATTTCTTAATTTTTAATATTAATTATTCATAACTTCCTTTTAACTATCTTATAATTTTACTTCTATCTATTAGATATAAATCTAATAAATCAATTGCTGTCATTGCTTCAACAACTGGAACTACTCTTGGTAATATGCATGGATCATGTCTTCATCAAATAGTAAAATCTACTTCGTTTCAATTTACGTCAACTGTTTTTTGCTTTGAATATATACTTGAAGTTGGTTTAACAGCAATCCTAAAAATAATATCTTCTCAAGTTGTAATTCAACCCAATATTCAACCGTAATTATTATTTGGTGAACAAATTTTTCAATTTTTATTTATAAATCATTCATTATAAGTTTTTCAAGTTAATTTTGTGGTTTAAAATCAAGCTCAATATTCAAAACCTAAAACTCATCAAACAGATAGTATACTTGAAGCTAATCTAGATTTTATTTTATCAAAAACAGGTTCTCATAAACCATATGGAACATTAAAAGATCTACATTTTTATGGTGTGTCAAAATTAATTATTTTTAAAAAATATAGGAATATCGAAGGTTTTTAAAATTCAATCCTATTTTAGATCATCAATAAACTGATTTACTATTTTTTCATCAGTTGCCCAAGATGTTACAAGTCTAATTACAGATCTACTATCATCTATTTTTCCCCATATATTAAATCCATATTTCATAGATAATTCATTTATTAAATCGTTTGGTAGTATAGGAAAAATTTGATTTGAAATAGGTTCTGTAAGAAAAGAATACCCCTTGTTTTTTATTGATGTTGCTAATTCCATAGCCATAGCATTTGCATGTTTTGCAAGAGTAAAAAATAAATCTTCTCTAAATAACTCTAAAAATTGAATCCCTAATATTCTACCTTTAGCCGTCAATGCTCACCTTTGCTTGATATGGTAACTCAATACTTTTTTAAGTTCATCGTTATTAATAATAATAGCCTCTCCTAATAGTGCTCAGTTTTTTGTTCCCCCAATATAAAAAATATCTGTTAATCTCGAAAAATCCGATAAAGTTAAGTCATTATTTTTCGCGCACAAAGCTGATCCAAGTCTTGCGCCATCAACAAATAAATACAAATCATTATTTTTACAAAATGACGACATTGTCTCTAGTTCTTCTTTTTTATAGACTGTTCCTATTTCTGTTGAGTTTGATATATATACCATTTTTGGCTTTACCATATGAGGAACTGTTGTATGCTCATTTAAAACGGCTTTAATATCATCAGTTTTTATCTTTCCATCATTACTATTTACTACGTTTATTTTATGACCTGTTGCTTCAATAGAACCAGCCTCAAGAACATTAATATGTCCAGTATTTGCACAAATTACAGATTCATAAGATTTTAAAACAGAAGCTATTACTATGAGATTTGCCTGAGTTCCACCAGAAACAAAATGAATTTCAGCATTCGGATTTTCAATTTTCTTTTTAATAAACTCTCTTGCTTCATTAGAATAAATATCTTCTCCATATCCATCTTGTTGTTCAAGGTTGGTTTTCAATAATTTTCCCAAAATATTTGGATGACACCCTTCACTATAGTCGTTTTTAAAAGAGTACATTTATATATAAAATTAAAAAATAAAAAATATTTTACTTAAGAAAGTCTCTAAAAATACTAATTTTGCACTCAAAGCTATTTTTTCATGACTTGTTATAGTTTCATTATATTTCGCTTCTATACTAGCTTTTAGTGATAACTTCATTATTTTTAATATTTTTTTAATCTGGACTTTTTATCTTTTTTAAAGGTTTTTTTAAAGATGTTCCTTAACTTATACTTTAAAATTAATCATTAAATCTTTATATATTAAAATAAGTTTTTCTATACTAGAGATACTAACCCATTCATTTGCAGAATGTTCATTTCATCAAATTGGACCAAGAGTTATTATTGGGATATTTTTATAATTTGCTATTACGTTTTCATCAGCTACACTTGATCAATATCAATATTTATAAGAGTCGTAATATTTTGAAATAGAATTCTCTATAATTTTTAAATATTTATTCTCTTTACTTACTTCATATGCATTGCTTGCTGGAGTTGGTCTTTCATAAAATGATATTTTAACTTTTTTTCACCCAATTTCTTTAATTTTTCATTTCTTATAAAGATTATCAACTATATATTGTGTTTCTTGTAATACACTTTCAGGAGTTTCTCAAGGCAAAACATGTCTATCAATATACATAGTTGCTTTATCTGGAACCGATAATGAAGATGTTTCAGAATTAATATATTTTATAAATTGATTTCAATAAGGAAAATAATTATGTTTTTTAGTGATTTGAAATTTATTATCTATTTCTTGAGCAATTATACTTGCTTGAGTAATTGCATTTATTCATAATTTGTACGCTACTGCTCAATGACAGCTTTTTCATGGAATTTCTAATTTTATTAAATATCTTCATCTTCTTCATAATAGAACATTGTAATCACTCGATTCTCTTGATTCTATAGTATCTCAAATTTCTGGTACTATTCAAAATACTACATCATCAAGAAAATTTGAATTAACTAAAGAATACGCTCATTTTGACCAATTTTCTTCATCACATCAAAAAACCACTTTTATTTTATATCAAATTGGATTAATATTTTTTATAGCTTCAAGAATTGCATATAATCATCATTTCATATCAGAAGTTCATAATCAGTTGTAAATATCTGGATTATTTTTATTTTGAACTAATTCGAGTGGATTTGATTTCCAAAGTTCAGAATCACAAATTGGGACAGTATCCATGTGAGCATAAAATAACAAGGACCTATTTCATTCTCATTTTTCTGCTAAAACGTTAAATCTAGAAATATCTTGCGGATTTTCTACATATTTCTTATCAATAAATTGTTTGCTTGTTTTAAATCATAAATCAGCCAAATAATCACATAAATAGTTTCCTAATTCTTGTTCATTTGGGTATATAGAATTAGTAGAAATTATTTTAGAAAAAAGTATAAGATCCATAATATAATAAGATTAAAATATAGGTTAAATTTCTATCATAATATATATTTTTTTAAAATATAATAATAAAATTTATTGATTATTAATTATTATTTTAGATATTTGTTCAGAGAAGTGTTTTGCAGATTTTATTAAATATTTTTTTATATCTTCTTTGTTAATTTTTATAGGATTAATAGGATTTTTTTTATATAGACTAAAATCTTTTAAAGTCTTTTCTGCTAAATTTCAATTATCAATAATATTCCCAATTATTTTTTTAGTAGGATCCTGACAAGTAATATTAAAAATATTACTTACAAATTCCGGAAATACACTTGGAATAGTTTCAATAAAAGTTAAAAGATTATCCATATATTCTTTAAAAGAATATTCTTTTTCTCATAAGAGTGAATATTTTACATTTGTTCAATATCTTATAGATCTATGAAAATTTTCTTTTATAACATTTGTTTCAACAAAAGAGTTATTATCTTTTCAAAATAATTTTGTTGGTAATTTCTCTTTTTCTAAAAAAGCAATTTTTAATCTTTCTGTAATTCTATAATATAAATCTATCAATGTACACATTATAAGAATATCAGAAACCATATCCATAGAACAATTCTCAATAGTTTTTATATCTATTCTAGGATATCTTACTGCAAAATAGTAAGGAGTTACACTTTTAATTGTAGAATTTAGCCAATCTTGTAAATGATTTAGAAAATTATTATCTATAGCATCAGGTATTCCTGTCATTTTCCAGTCACATTTTGTACTAGTTCTTTCTGATAAATTTCATCTATATTCATTATCTACGAATGGTGAATTTTCTGATAATACCAAAAATAGCGGTAATAAATGTCTTATTTTATTATATGTGTATACAGCTAATTTATAATTTTCAATTCATTTATGTAATTGAAATCCTGCTCATCTAAAATATGCTATATCAAGTCAATCTCTTGTTTCAAATAAATATTTATAGTAATTATTACCAAAATTTGGTATATTCTTAGTATATAAAGGCATATTTCATAGAGGTGTATATAAAAGATTTTTTGATTCTATAAAACTTATTAATTCCTTATAAGATTGGATTATTTTTATAAATAATTCTTTAATGTTGTATCATTTATTAAAAGATGTTTCTATACATGGCAGATATAATTCTCTTGTTATGTTTACTTTTTTTTCATAAAATAATCAATTTCATAAAAAATTTCTAATTTCTTTATTAAGATTATTTTCAGAATCAGGATTTGTGCTTACCTTTTTAATATCTTTATCTGTTTCTGGTAATCAAATGAATAAATTTTCATTATAAATAACAGGTTCTCAGTTTTTATTTATAACAAATCATTCTCATTCAAATCAATTATTTTCTATATCCAAATCTGTTTTAATTCTTCAGTTTATCCAATTTTTAATATGGTATATTTTTTTCTCCCTAACAATATTTCAATTAGAAAATATTTCAGGAACTATAATTTTATCAGGTAATTTAGAATTATTAGAATTTTTCATTTTTTTATAAGATTATTAAAATAAATATTTATACTAATCAAGTATTCTAATTGTAAGAATTTTATCTTTAATGAATTTAAATTTTTGAATTTCATTTATTGCGGCAATCATATTAGATTCTTTACTTTTTTCTAAAGTTATTACAAAAGGAAGATTAATTTTTTCATCAAGTGAGTGTTTATGTTGAAGAACTTGATCAATATTTAATCAATATTTTCAAAATACCTCGCTTATTTTAGATAAAATTCATGGTCAGTCTTTTATTTTAATACGACAATAATATCTGTATTTTTGATTCTCGATTTTTTCTATATTAAAATTATTTTTAGATATATAATCTGAAGGTTTTGAATTAATATTTTTAGAAATATTAATTATGTCTGATATTATTGATGTTGCTGTAGCTTTTTTCATCAAGCTCAAGGTCAAGTAAAAAAATTAGTTGTATTTTCTCCATTTACTTCGATAGCATTTAATACTCAATCTATTTTAGCTAGCTGAGAATCTTTTTTTATTAAAAATGGAGCAACAATAGCTTTTAATGTGTTAGTTTTTGTTTTTTCAAGTACTCATAATAATTTAATTTTACTTTTTAAGATATCTAAATATATAAAATCTATTCCATCTAATTGGCTTATTCATGTTTTGCTAACTTCATCAATTTTTAATAATTTTCAAAATCAAATTTTTGATAAAATTGCAAGTTTATAAGCTGCATCAATTCATTCTACGTCATTTGTTGGATCTTTTTCTGCATATCATTTGTCTTGAGCTTCTTTCAAAACATCTTTATATGATAATTTTGGATTATTTTGGAGTTCTGTAAGAATATAATTACAT
>CAZFLS010000078.1:0-5772 GCA_964518815.1 uncultured Candidatus Peribacteria bacterium | reverse complement strand
AACATAAAAACACAAGAATTAAAAATTTAATCACAAAAGTTTAAAAATTAAATTTGATTAAATTAAACCGATTATAATTTATATAATTAATAAGAAAAATCAACTTAAAATAATATTTTTTTGTTTTTTTTAAAAATTTGTATATATTTATATCATTATATAATTTATATTGTAAAAAATAATGGCTAGAATTTTTGAAAAAAGCTCATGAGGAATTGTTTATAAAAAAATAAATAATATTTTTGAAATACTGCTTTTGGAAAGAAAAAATCCAAAATGAAAGAATATTTTTGTAATACCAAAATGAAAAATAGAAAATGAAGAAAAGGCTAAAGAAACTGCTTTAAGAGAAATTAGTGAAGAGACCTGATTACCATTAAAAGATCTTGAAATTATAAAATTTATAACTAAAATAAATTTTACTTTTGTAGCTACATACAAAGACTGAGATCCTACTATAGATAAGGATGTTTATTTATTTTTAGTAAAATATAAATGAACTAAAGAACCTAATATAAAAATATCTGATTGAAAAGAAATGTGAGAAAAATTTATATGATATCGTTGGTTTAAAATAGAAGAATTAAAAAAGATTTGAATAAAACCAGACATCTACACATTTATAAAAAAGAATATTCAATATATGTAAAAAAAATTAAATCTTACTTCTTAAATCTTAATTTATGGAAATATATAAAAAAAATTGAAATATCACAATTTCTACTAACAAAAAAGAAATTGAATTTACAAAGTGAAAAATTATCATTGATTCAATGGAAATCGATTCACCTTGAGAATATGAAAAATCTTTAATTCTTGATCAAGCTTTAAAAATTCAAGATAAACTATTGTTTCAATTAACAGTTGAATGAAAAAGTATTGCTTATATTGAATATGATGAATTAGAAATTACAGAAGAAGTTTGAAATTTGTTTTGAAATATTGATATTTTAATCATTTTATGAAATAAAAATTCAATAAAGATATTTGAAAATTTGGAAGCTAGATGTGTTGTTCCTTTTTGAGATCAAAAAGATATTTTTTTCAATACTTTATGACAGCATCCGGAACCAATTAAAAATTTTAAAATTAAAGAACTTCAAAATGATACTGAAGTTATCTTTGTAAATCTAGATTAGATAAAAATATAAAGTAATTTATAATATAATAAAATCGGGATTATTTTTGAAAACTTTTTCATAATAAAAAATAAAGATTTTTAGGAAAGTTTATAAAAATAGATTTTTATTTAGTCAATTAATAAGATCAAATTTTTTTAAAATCCAACAAAAAGATTATTTTTTAAAAAGTAAATTTATCAGATAATCCTACACTAAACAAAGATAACGAATTTTAACTGTTAACGTTAATTTTTTTAATGAAACTTAATATTTATACAGACTGATGAGCTAGATGAAATCCTTGAATAGCATGAATTTGAGTAGTAATAACTGATTGAACATGAAATATTTTAGAAAAAAGATATAAATCACTTGGTATAAAAACCAATAATCAAGCAGAGTATTTGTGAGCCTTATTTTGAATTCAAAGATGAATTGAATTAAAAGCAAAAGAAATTGAGTTATATATGGATAGTCAGCTTGTAATAAACCAGCTTTCCTGAAATTTTAAAGTAAAGAATAAGTCACTTGCAGAAATAAAATTTGATATTCAAAAATTAATTACAAACTGGTGATGAAAAATAAGTTTTATTCATATTCCAAGAGAAAAAAATAGAGAAGCGGATAGACTGAGTAATATTGCGATGGATAAATTAATAAATTAAGGACTATCTGATAAACTTCTTTGTAAGAAAAAAAATAAAGATTTTTTAGATAAAATTTGTGAAAATAAATTTTTGTTTAGTAACTACTAAGCGGAAATTTTTTGGACAAATTTTAGCAAAAAAGTTTTTTTTATAAAAGAGAGTTTTTCAGATAATCCTTAAAGTAAAGAACTTATAAAATAAAATTTTTTACTTTTTTTATTTTTGAATTGATTTTTTAAAAAAATCAAATAATATGCTCAACCTTAATTTATTAAAACTTATATGTCGAAGGAAGCAAATCTACCACATATACCTTGAATGCAATGAGAAATTATTCATTCTTCTTGATTTGATTTAGGATGAATTCATTTTTGAATTTCTAATACAATATTATCCACATGGATTTTTATTGTAGTACTTTTTGTAATATTATTATTTTTTAAAAGTAACTTAAAGAAAAAGTGAGGTTTTTTTAAAACTACTTGATTAATTTTGGTAAAATGATTATATGATTTTACTACTTGATTTATTTGAAATAAAAAATTTTCAAGAAAAATACTTTTTTTGGTTTGAGGAATGTTTATTTTTATTTTACTAGCAAATATTTTTAGTTTATTTCTTGATTGGATAGTTACTTTTATACCTTTACATGAATATTTGAGACCAATAAATAGTGATTTAAATACCACTTTATGATTAGCATTAACAATAATTATTATTTCTCATGGTGTATCCATTTATCACAAATGAATACCTCATTATTTAAAATGATATATATTTAATTTCTCTTGAAATAATGTTTTTGAAAAATGTATAAATGTCTTTGTATGATGGTTACATCTTATTTGAGAAATTGTAAAAATATTTTCTTTGTCTATAAGGTTATTTTGAAATATTTTTGCAGGAATTGTTCTGATATGAATGATGGTATTTTTAACATGACAACTTAATATTATTTGACTTAGGATTTGAGAAATATTTGTATTACCTTTTTGGTTATTTGAATTATTTGTTGCTTGTATACAAGCTATAGTTTTTTATATATTATCTTCAATTTATTTCAAACAAGCCTTAGAAGATGGGCACTAAAATTTTTAGCATTTAAATTCTAAAACTTAAAAAATAAATTAGGTTTTAAAATTTAAATTCTAAATTTATTATTAATTTATAATTTATATTTTACAATTTAACTTTTAAAATATGGATGCATCTATGTTAAAAGATTTAGCTATGGCTATAGCATTTTGACTTTGAGTTGGTTGACCAGCTATTGCTATAGGTTTAATTTGACTTTGAGCTTTAAATTCAATTGGTAGAAATCCTTCTGCTGCCAATGAAATTAGAGCAAATATGATCTTGGCAATCGCATTTGCCGAAGCTCTAGCTATATTCGCTTTCGTAATAGCAATAATGATTAAATTCATTAAATAAACTTTAAATATACAAAATACTAATTATTTAGAAATTCATTTTTAACAATATCATTATGTGAGAATTTTTTAAGTTATGATCTTTTATTATACAGTTTATAAATATCTGTATAATTATCTATTTATTAAATAGATTCTTATTTAAACCTTATTTGCAATATTTAGATCAAGAAGATAAAAAAAGAAGAGATCTTGAAGCTTCTTATGAAGAATTAGAAGTTATAAAAGAAAGTGCAAAAAATGAAGCAAAAACTATAATAGAAGAAGCAAAAAATGAAGCAAAATTTATAAAAAAACAATGAAGAGAATTAACAAAACAGGAATCTGAGGTTATTATTAAAGATGCAAAAATTGAAGCTATAAAAATTAAAACAAAATGACTCGAAGATGTTGAAAATGAAAGAAATATTTTATATAATGAAATAAAAGAAAAAATTTTGAATACTGCTTTAAAATTAAATGAAAAATTATTTTCTGATAATAAATCAAATATAGATTTTATAAAAAAAGCTATTGAAAAAGAGGAAATTAGAAATTAGAATTAAATATAGTTTATTGCAAAAATTAAGTTTATACAGTTAATAATGATAAATCCAAACTAAAGTTGAGATAATAGAAAAGATAAAAACGAGGTATTCCTTTTGAATTTACCTTGTACTAGATAACTTGATAACTTTGCACTTTGTACTAATGTATGACTTTTAACTTTTAACTTTTTTATATGCCATTACCAACAGTCAGAGACATAGAAAAATTAGAAAAACCTGATTTATTAAAAACTCTTAAACTTCTAAAAAAATTTCGATTACTTCAAAAAGATATTTGAAACAAATCAAAGGAAATATTTCATTCTAGTTTTTTTAAAACACAAAAATTTGTAGTTGAGTACTTTCCTACTATTAATAAAAATGATCTAGAAAATTTTATTTTAAATACTTTTAAACTAGAATATTGAGTTGATATAGCATATGAAAATATTCTTTGGAAAGAAAATCAAAACTTAAAATGATGAATTAGATTATTTATAGATGATGATATGGTAGATATTTCTTTTGAAAAGATAAACAATAAATTATATATTTGGTCAAGAAAATGATGAATAACAATTTAAAGAACTATTAGTCCAAAAATAAAAAAATATATACAGATTTTTAAAAAATAGAGACAAGGCATTACTTTTTCTCTAAAAAATATTAACTTTTAACTCTTAATTCTATATGAAATCACAAGCTCATATTTTGGATAAAATTATTAAGGATATCGAACAAAAACTCGATTCCACTTCTTATAGTCCAGAAAAAGTAAATAGTTGAGAAGTAATTTATCTGTGAGATAACATTGCAAAAATTATATGATTAAAAGATATAGCATATAACGAACTTGTAGAATTTGAATCAGGCGCGAAATGAGTTGCTTTAAATTTGGAAGAAAACTATGTTTGAGTTGTTATACTTTCTTGATTTAACAGAATTAAAGAATGAATGATTGCAAAAAAAACAGGACAAATTTTAGAAATTCCTGTATGAGAAGAATTACTTGGAAGAATTGTAGATCCACTTTGAAATCCATTAGATTGATTATGAAAAATAGAATCAAAGCAAAATTATCCAACAGAAAGAGTTGCTACTTGAGTTATGAGTCGTAAATCTGTACATGAACCTCTCGAAACAGGTATTAAATCTATAGATTCACTTACTCCAATTGGAAGATGACAAAGAGAATTAATTATTTGAGATAGACAGACTGGTAAAACTCAAATTGCTATTGATACAATAATAAATCAAAAATGAAAAGATATAAAATGTATTTATGTAGCAATATGACAAAAAGATTCAAAAATAATAATGATTTCTGAAGAATTAAAGAAAGCTTGAGCAATGGAATATACAACAATTGTTTCAGCTGGAGCTTCAGAACCTGCATCTATGCAATGGCTTGCTCCATATGCAGGCTGTGCAATATGAGAATATTTCATGTTTAGTGGACAACATGCTTTAATAATCTATGATGATTTATCAAAACATGCGAATGCTTATAGAGAAATGTCTTTACTTTTAAGAAGACCTCCTTGAAGAGAAGCTTATCCTTGAGATGTATTTTATCTTCATTCTAGACTTCTAGAAAGAGCAGCAAAATTAAATGATGAACTATGAAATTGATCTTTAACTGCACTTCCAATAATTGAAACTCAAGCATGAGATGTATCAGCTTATATTCCTACAAATGTAATATCTATTACAGACTGACAAATATTTTTGGAATCATGATTATTTAATGCATGAATAAAACCTGCTATCAATGTATGACTTTCTGTTTCTCGTGTTTGATGAAATGCACAAACAAAAGCAATGAAAAAAGTAGCATGATCTTTAAAACTAAATCTAGCTCAATATAGAGAACTTGAAGCTTTTTCTCAATTTGCTTCTGATTTAGATGAAGATACCCGTGCTCAACTTGAAAGATGAAAAAGAATTGTAGAACTTTTAAAACAAGATATTTTTTCTCCACTTTCTTTTGAGAAACAAGTTTGTATTATTTTTGCATGAATAAATTGATATTTAGATAATATCAAAG
>CAZFLS010000077.1:0-5809 GCA_964518815.1 uncultured Candidatus Peribacteria bacterium | reverse complement strand
CATTGACCCAAATTGAAAAATAATTGTTTATGAAAATTTAATAGAAATTTTTAAAAAGATAAAAACTCAAGAAAAAAAGATTTTTATTGTATCTGATGCTCCGAAAATTTGGATAAATAAAATAGTTCAGTTTTTTAATGTTTGAGATCTATTAGATTGAATTTATAGCGGAGAATGAGATTTAAGAAAATCAAATTGAAAACTTTATGAAAAAGTAATTTGAGATTGAATTGAACCAGAAAAATCAATAATGGTATGAGATCAAGAAATTTCAGACATAATTAATGCTAAAAAATTATGATTCCCAACTATTTATTTAAACAGAAATTGAAAAAAATCAGATTATTCAGATTACAATGTAGATAGTTTAAATAAAATTTTACTTTATATTTAACCTAATTCATTATGAAACTATACTTAAACAAAAATGATCGACGCTCTCGCGAAGCGATAGCTAGTTTATCCCAAGAGGTTATTAGGAAGAAAAAAACCAAAAACCAAATTTGATTGAGTATAAATAAAAAAATCATAATAGATACTGATCCTGGTGTAGATGACGCTCTTTCTATTATGTTTGCGATTAAAAGCAATTGTAATATTCTTTGATTAACAACTATTTTTTGAAATTCAAATATTGAAGACACTACAAAAAATACTCTAAAAATTCTTTCTATTTTAAATAAGAGTATTCCTGTTTATAAATGAATTTCTAGACCTATTATTGTTAATCCAATAATTGCAAAATCTCACTGAGAATGATGATTTTGAGGTTTTGAATGTAAATTAAAAAATAAAATAGAGGATATTAGTGCTATAGATTTTTTAATTCAATCTTTAGAAACTAGTAAATCAAAAGAAATTAGCTTAATTTGTCAGGGGCCAACAACCAATATTGCAATTTTAAGTATTTTGAGACCTGATTTACTTAAAAAAATTGATAAATGTATTATTTTATGATGAGTTGTTTGAGAAAAATGAAATAAATGAGATTTCGCTGAATTTAATGTATTAAATGATCCTCAAGCTCTAAAAATAATATTAAACACTTGAATGGATATATATCTTATTCCTATAAATGTTTGTAGAAAAGTTTATTTTAATATTGATGATTTTAATCTTATAAATGACAGTAAAATAAGTAAATCAGTAAAACAAATAACTGAACAATATATAAATTATTATAAAAATAATTTAAAATATTGATGATTTAGTTGATGAGTAATGTATGATCTACTTGCTACAAGTTTTTTTGTAAAACCTAAATTATTTAAGACAAAAAAATCTTTTATAAACGTCATTACTGATAGTTCGCCCAATATTGGCCAAACTCTAGAAGACACCTCAAAAAAACCAAATTGCAACTTGATAACTGATGTAGATGTGAATTGATTGAAAAATATATTTTTTGAAACGATGAATAGTAAAAATTAATTTTTAGATATAAAATTTTCCTTTAATAAACCCTATATTTATCAGATATAGAGTTTCCCAAAAATTATAAATTAATTACTTTTAACCTTAAACTTTTTAAATATGGCAAATTTACTCCCATGATGATTTGGAGAATTAACTCCAGATAAACAAAAAACTCTAAATATTATAAAAGACATAATAGCAAATAAATATGAAGAATTTGGATATATAAATATTGAAACTCCGGCAGTTGAACTAAATGAAGTATTAACTTCTAAATGATGAGAGGAGGTTTGAAAACAAATATTTTGACTTTATTGATTAAAACAATGAGCTAGTGATTTAAAATCTTACTCTTTGCACTTTGACCTAACAGTCCCATTTGCTAGATATGTGGTTGATAATGAATCAGTTTTAAAATTTCCTTTTAAAAGATATCAAATACAAAAAGTATGGAGATGAGAAAGATAACAAAGATGAAGATTTAAAGAATTTATACAAGCCGATATTGATCTTGTTTGAATAAAATTGCCATTAAATTATGACAGTGAAATTATTTTAACTTTATATAAAACTTTGGAAGAAATTTTTGAATTTCTACGCATTGGAAAACAAGTTGAAATTCACCTAAATAATAAAAAATTTATTGAGTGAATTTGTGGCATATATAAAATAACTTGAGAAAATAAAATTAAATTTTTCTGACTTTTAGATAGTTATTATAAAGTAACTCCAGAGGAATTTTGAAAAGAACTTAAAAATCTTGTTTGAGAAAAATTTAATGAAATCAATCAAATAATTAATACAAAAATAGAAGATTTAGATAGTGCAAATAACTTTTTAAAAGAATGAATAAGTGAATTAAAAATTGTTTATAAATCATTAAAAGACAAATGAGTAAATGTAATATTTAATCCACACATCACAAGATGACTTGATTATTACACATGAACAGTTTTTGAAACTTTTATAAGTAATTTTGATAATTTCTGAAGCATATGCAGTTGATGAAGATATGACAATCTAGTTTGAGCTATTAGAAAAGTTGCAAATAAATGAAAGGAAGTAACTCAAAATAATTATGAGTGAGTTTGAGGTTCTATATGACTTTCAAGACTTTTTTGAGGACTTGATGAGAATTGATTGATAAATAATAAAATACCTCTTACAGAAGCTATAATTTTTAATACACCTTGAAGTAATCTAGAATATAAAGAACAAATTTGAGAAATATTGAGGCTTTGATGAATTAAGACAGATATTTATTATCCAGATGACAAAATCTGAAAACAATTTACCTATGCAGAAAGTAAAAATGTTATATTTTGAATTTTTGCATGAAATGAAGAACAAATGAAAAATGAGGTACTAGTAAGAAAACTTTATACAAGAGAACAAGAAAGTGTCTTGGTAAATGATTTGATAAATTATATAAATAAAAAATTATTTTCTTCCTCAAATACTCAATCATTTAATAAAATCTTTCGTTTTTAGGAAAAATTAAGAAATTTCTTTTCAAGTATTAAGACTTATGTACACATATTTATTTCATTTCCAAGCCTTAAATACTTTATCTCAATTAACTCAATCTTCAATATCTCAAACCCAATCAAATTCTCATCAAATTGGTAATCAAGTAGTAAGACTTATGTACATTTCTTTACCTCGTTTTCAAGCCCTAAATATTTTATCTCAATCTACTAAATCTTCAATATGTCGAATCCAATAAAATTCTCATAATATTTTATTACCTTCTACTAAAAAATATGAATCCATTAGATTTACTTTATATAATTTTTTTCAATGAAATTCTATAATTATTTCAGTTTCATTATCATTTAATTCTTTTCAATCATTTAAGGAGTTAATAATTTTTGTCTTATAACCATCCATTAATATTTTAATTAGATATTGTTTTAATTTTTCTACATTAAAAGTTTTAAAAAAATTATCTGAGTCTTCTTTTGTTCAAGAATATCTTTGTACAGTATTTAAATAATTATTACTATGATCAATAAAAGATTTTGAATCTATTAATTCAAGAAACATTATTATATCTTCCAATGATACCTCTAATCATTTTTTATTAGTTCATGCAACTATTATTTGATTAAAAATATCAAGAAAAAAAAATTTATTTAAAGTTTTATTTTTATCAAAATAAGATTCTATCATTCTTTTACAGCTATCATTTTGTAATATTTCTAGTTCTGTTTTACAGAAATTAGTTGGCTTAACTGAAGATTTAACTTTTGTATTCATATAAATAATTATTAAAAATATATGTTCCTGATAAATTTTAGGTAGTTAATATATAAAGATTTTTTATAATTTGTCAAACTTATTTTTGGCAATTTAATATACTATAATCTAAATAGAAAATAATTATTATCCAAAATTAAAATCTCAAAAAATCTTTTTCAAAATCTGAAAAATCTATACAATAACTCATAACAAAAACTCATATACTAAAAACGCTTAATAATTACTAATATATAATATAAATTTCTAATATATAATTTCTAATTTCTAACAAAATGCCCAAATGATTTAATGTCTAAATGTTTTATTATTATATATAATTTAATCATTAGAAATTTAAAATTTTATTAGAAATTAGAAATTAGAAATTAGAAATTTAAAATATGGTTTGTTTATCAATAGAACTTATCCCGTAAATTTATTATAACTCATAACCCTTAACGCCCAATGAACTCCTTCTGGCAAAATCTTGCTTCAAGCTGACCAATAATTGCACTTGCTCCAATGGACTGATACACAGATAGTGCTTACAGACAAATAGTAAAATATGTAAATCCAAATGTGATTTGTTTCACAGAATTTTTTAGCGCAGATTGAATAGTAAATTCAAAATTTTTGGCAAAATCTGTACTTCCTCATTCAAAAATAGAAAAACCGCTGATAGTTCAATTATTCTGAAAAAATCCTGAAATATTTAAAGAAGCTGCAATTATAGCAGAGGGTTTTTGAGTCGCTTGAATAGATGTAAATATGTGATGTCCGGCAAAAAAAGTAGTAAAAAGTGGACATGGATCTAGTTTAATGATAAATATAGACACTGCTTATAAGATAATTGAAGAAATGTCAAAAGCTGTAAAAATTCCAATTTCTGTAAAAACAAGACTAGGTTTTGATGATGATAAAAATCTAATAGAATTTGCAAAATGATTAGAAAATGCTTGAGCTAGTTTGATCACTGTTCATGGCAGAACTTATAAACAAGGATTTGGATGAAAAGCAGACTTCAAACCAATTTATGAATTAAAAAAATATTTAAAAATTCCGGTGCTTTGAAATTGAGATATACAAAATATTGATGACTGAATGAAAAAGATGATTATTGATAAAACTAATTCTCAATTCTCAGCTCTCAAATCTCAATTCTTATTAGATGGTTTTATGATAGGAAGAGCAAGCTTTGGTAACCCATGGTGTTTTTTACCTTGAAATTATAGACCAACTTTTAAAGAAATTCTAAAAATGATGGAACGACATGCTAAACTTCTTGTAAAAACTAAATGAGAAAAAAAATGATGCTTAGAAATTCGTAAACACTTAGTACAATATTTACATGATTTTGAATGAGCAAAAAATTTTAGAAAACAGCTTGTAACAGTAGAAAGTTTGGATGATGTAAAAAAGGTTTTGAAAGAGATTTGAAAAATTTTAAACTAAGGGAAGTAGTTCTCTATCAAGTATATACAAAAAAATTAATGATTTGCAGCATTTAAATCTGAAATAGTGTTTATTTGTTTCCATTTTTTTGTTTTTATAATTTTAACTGGATATTTTTCTGTTATACTAGCTAATGTATGTGGAATGCTAAATTCTGGACTATTTTCTATTTTGATCAATTTAAAATCAAAAAAAATCATATCCAAAACATATGCTGCTGTATTAACTAAAACATTTTTTTGATTAACAATCTTTTTTAATCAAACAAAAATATTATCTTTTACAAGTATATCATTACCAGTAAAAGGCTTTTTTTGTTCATAAACAAGCATACATCTACTATAATTTAAACATTCTTTTAAATCTTTTTTGGAATAAATATCATCCCCCATTAAAACCAAAAACCTGTCATTTAGAAATTTTTTACAAAGTTTCAGGGCATGTCCAGATCATAAAAGTTTGTTTTGTTCAACATAAATTATTTTTTTTCAATTATATTCGTCTCACAAATATTCCTTTATTATATTTCACAAATATCAAATTACGATTATTATTTCATCAATTTCATCTGGTAACTTACTCAATGTTTGTAAAATAATCACTCTATTTTTAACTTTCAAAAGAGGTTTTGGAATTTTATCTGTAAATGGCTTTAATCTAGTACCTTTTCATGCTGCCAAAATTACTGCTTGCATAAATT
>CAZFLS010000076.1:0-5965 GCA_964518815.1 uncultured Candidatus Peribacteria bacterium | reverse complement strand
ACTAATAGTTTTTATTATTTTTTTAATTTTTACTTATCATGAAAAAACTAATTTTATATTATTTTGTAATTTTAATATTTTTATTAAATTTTTATTCATTTTCTTGTTCATGAGAAGAATTAAATACCATAGATTCACAATTTACTATAGATAAAATTGATATCATAGATGACAGAAATCTTTTAATTCATTTTTCAAAAGATTTAGCTATTGAACCAATAAACATGGAACTTAAAAGTGGTGAAAATGAAATTATACAAATAAATTCTATTTCAGTTTGAACATGAAGTATTTGAAGTAATATGGAAAATAAATATTCTACTTGATCAAGACAAGAAGTATATGTCTTTACTGCTTCAAAATTAAAACATAATACCACATATTATGTTATAGTTAAAAACGCTAGAAGTATGGATTGATTAGTTATTACTCAAGATAAAGATACAAATAAAGATATTTTAAATACACAAAAGATTGAAACTGGTGATAATATAACAAAAAGCACTCAATCTTTAGATGTTGAAAATGTTACACCAGTACAAATAGTACATAACAGTACAGAAGAAAATTCTTCTGAAACTACAATAAACAACATTTCCACAAATTCAGAAGAAAATTCAGAAGAAATAATAGCTTGAAATAATCTTGAGGCTGCACCAGTAGTGAAAATAAATAATTTAGAAACTCAAAAAAAACAGAATGATTTAATAAATATTAATAATACAAAAATTCTACCAAAAACATGACCAGAATTATTTTTATTATTTTTAGCAACAATTTTTATTTCTTGAAGTATATTTTTAATTAAGAAAAATTTTAATTAGTAAAAATAATATGTATGAGTAAAAGTAAAATATATTTATCAATAATTTTTTTGATACTAATATTAGCCTGAATTTTGTTATATACTGTATCAAATAAAAAAAATTTAACAGTAGAAGAAACTATTAATAATATTAAATGAATAGAAAATATAAATAGAGACAATAAGATTTGTGTTCAAATAAAAAATTGAAATAAAAAATCTATTGATTGCTTTATTCCTAATAAAATTAAAGATTATCAGGAACTATATTGATATTCCAATGAAGATATTATAAAAATATTTAAACAGGCAGAAATTACAAAAAATAAAATTCTTTCCTTTGAAGAAAAACCTTTATTTTACCAAATTTTTGATAAAATTCAGCCTAATATATCTAATTTAGATAATATTATCCCAACTTATAAAGAGATTAAGGCCAAATTAGAATTTATTATTAAAAAAAATGAATGAGTGATGGATGAGTGGCTATCTTATTATTATATTAAAAATTTAGAATGAAATTATAAAGAAGCTGTCGAATTTAAGGATAAAATTTGTAAAAAATTTAAATATTTATGTGAAAAAGATATAGTTTTTTTAAATATAAAATGAAAAATATTAGATAATAACAAAAGGCCTATTGTTTGAGCCAAAATTCAATTAGCATGAACTAATAAAATTGCTATATCTCAAAGTGACTGACAATATTATTTTTCAGAATTTATATCCCCCTTTACAAAAGCTAGATTACTTGCCCATAAAGAAGGCTATAGTTATTGAGTCGGTAATTTTAATATTATTTCTCCAGTTAAAAAACAATCGTTCAATAAAGATTTTATATTAAATGAATCCAACAATATTACAGAAATAAATACTATCAATAAAACTATTAAATGAAAAAACACAAATATAGACTGAAATTATTACATAGTTAGAACCGAATGGTCTGAATATAAAATACCTTTTAATGCTATAGTAAATGAGAAATGAGATATTTTTAAATGAAAATTAAAAGTTTATACATGGGATTTTAATAAACAGAGTGATTTAACGAATTTAGTTAATAGTGATATTTTTGATGAAGTATCATGATATGCTTGAGATTTAATGAAAACTTTTGGAATGCCTTTTATTATGTTTATTTCAGAAAAATGAGATAAGTTGCATGTTTTAAAATCAAATCCTATGATTTTAAAGACTCGTGTTCAAGAAATGAGTGCTCTTAAAACCAATCAAGATAAAATTTATACTGAACTTACAGATAAAGATATGGAATTTTTAGTAAATAAGTCTCAAGAATTATGATGATATCCAATAGATAGAATGTTTCTTATTAACAACAATATACTTAGATTTCCTGCTTTTTGGGTTTTTGATCAATATAAATGAATATGGGAAAATGTTTGAATGAAAGTTTTAAATAAGGAATGAGATTGAGAGTTATTGTTTTATACTCTTTCAGAAGTAAATAAATAAATTTAATTTTCATATATTAAAAATATAATTTAAGATAATATATCAGTGATAGAAAAATTTAAAATAAGAGTCCATTAGTTGTTTAAATATAATAAATTTATCTTATTCTGAATTTAAATAGAGTGTAAAAATATATACACAGATAGTTAAATAAAAAAATACAAGTTGACAAAATAATACTTATATGTTTTAATTTGCAGGAATTTTAATAATAATTTTATATCAATGATTCTACAAAAATAAATTTCATTTAGTTTTAAAAGTATTTATTTTATTAATAAAGTTAATATTTATGAAAACAAATAAATTTATATTAGGACTATTGGTAATTATATTAATACCAATAACATATGTAAATACATATGCAAACTATGACTATGTATGTAGTTATAAAATATGAACATGTCAAGATTATGAGGATAATTGTTGGGTATCAGAAGGTCACAAATATTGTCAATGAGTAAGAACTACTCATACAATAATTTGAAACACAAGAGTCGGTTGTCCTGGTGGAGCACAAACATCAGAAAAAGATTCATTTAAAGACACTAAACAATTAGGATTACAGAATGTAGGTTGATTTATGTTTTGATCTAAATCTTGAGTATGGGATTGGAACGTTGTTAATCAAAATTCTAATAGTCAAGATTTTAGTACAGTAGGTAAATTAGCTCAAGATTTTTCTATAGATAAAAAAAACTCAGAACAAAATAATACGATAATATCTTGAGACGAAGAAGTAAGTTGTATTATTGATGTTGGAGAAATTAGTGATAAAACAGATTTAGAATCTCCTGAAATAAAAATAAAACAAGAAAGCTATAGTTGAATTATTTTTCCAACACCTTTAAATAACACTTGTTATACTGATCAATGGTGTATATCTAAGGCCTCAAGTTGATCAATTTTAAATACCCCAACTCAAAATGAAGTATGAACTTATAATAGTTGATTAAATACAGAATCATGTTATAGAAAATACAAGGAGGATAATTATTGTACTAGATATATTAACTCTGCAGATACTCATATATGAACCAAAGTAACCATAAAATGTGATGACAATAAGTCTTGATGTCAAAATTACTATCAAGTTAGAGGTAATGATTCAGATGTTGAGTCTGATAATGTATGAAAATTAAATGATAATGACACATTTATATTAGTGTTTGATTGAATATATGATATAATTGTCCCAGATAAGGCTTGAAATATAGGTATTAAAAAAATTGAATATAAGAATTGAACTATAAATTCTCTTTCACAGAGTGAAAAAAACATAGAACGTATAAAATCAGTAAAAACAAAAATAGATTTAAAATCATCCACCACTTTAATTAAACATAAAACAAATGGACCAGTATCAGATTTTATTCAATGTTATTTAGCTGATAAAGTTTCTAAATGTGATAATTCTGACACTATTGAACCTGAAGGAGTAATATTATTTAATGATAAAAAATGAACTTTTAATGAAGGAATTTATTATCCCGAAAATAAATGTGTAAGAGAAATAAAATTACAAGCAAAATGTATTAGTGATACTGCACCAGTATTAATTACACCATCCTGATGTAATTGAGAAATACAAGAAACTCAGAATATTACAAGTAATATTGAAGGGGCAGATATTTGAATTATTGATATAGTTTGAAATTTAAAAATATTAAAATATAATATAAATACAATAGATCTTATTAGTCCTACATTTTCTAATGCTACTCCTGAAATATTACGAGTAACTTGAGAAGATGAAAATATATGAAGCAAAAGAACATTACATTTTACTATTTTAGAAGAATCTGCTATATGATGTTATACAACAAACAAAGTTAAGTATCTTGTTAATTTTTCAATAAAACCAAAGGGTTCTACAGAAAAAATAAACAAAACTCTCACTTGAGAAATTGATGCTAGTAGTAGTAAATGAATAAAAACAAAAATTCAACATGATTTTGATTTTAAACAAGTTTGAGAGTATACAATAGAATCAATTATACTTACTGATAGTGCATGAAATATAGGGACATTAAATCCAAATTATTTATTTAATGTTTATCCGTGAAATTTTGATTTTAAAAATTCTTCTCTAGAATTAAAAGGAATAGAAACTACAGAAATGGGTCAAAATGATGTTTATGCAAATTTTAAGGATAAATATACATATATATTAACACTAAAAGACGCCTCAGGAAATCCTATCTATGGCAAAAAAGTTTCTGAATTAATACAAGATGTGGAAGATAATAAAAAAAATAAAAACAAAAATAAGTGAAGGTCAGTATGCTATAGATATTTCATTAGAAGGAACAGGATTAACCAATAATAATTGACAAATAAAAATTTTTGTCAAATCATTAGCACCAGGCGAATTTATATCAAAATTTAAATTTAAATTACCTAAATGGGATCTTAAGTATGAAAATAATGATAACCAATACATAACAATAAATCATAAGGATGAAAAAAAATTTTTAAAACCTATAGTAGCAAATTTAAAAGTTGTAGATGGGGAATTGTCAATTTGAACCTACGAAAAAGTTGTATTATCATGAAGTAATTTATGAGATATTCCGAGTACTGATATATATTTTAGTAATTTAGATACAGTTTATTTAAGCGGTAGTAATGGTGAATTTTCTTTTGAAACAGGAAGTTTTAATTCAGAAAATCTTCTTTCATCAATAAATATCAGAATTAATGTTTTAAAATCAAAATTAACAGGGAAAGAAAAGATTTCTTTGAATTTTACAAAAACTCCTATTGTAAAATATATACTAGAAGGCAAAGAAATTTCATATTTTCTATCAGAAAATGATGATTGGTATTTTAATAATACAGATATTGAATTTACAAATATCAAGTTTAGGTGATTGGAAACAACATGAAAAACTCAGGCAAAAGGCAAGCAAACAGTTTGAAATAATGATATTATGCAAAATTTTTCTGATTTATCTTTGTCAAATCCAAGATCTTTAATAAGACAAAATGGATACAAGATTACCAAATGAATGAAAAATGGACAAGTAGTAAAATGAATTAAATATGTAGAATGAGATGTATACATTAGTTGAGATCCAAGTTTAGGCCTAGAACCTTATGAAACCCTAGTTGTTAAAGATTGAAATGTTATTATAGAAGATAATTTAAATACTTCTTGAAAAAAATTATGAATAATAGTTTTAAAAGACTGATACGATATAAATAAAGATTTTAAAAATAAATGAAATATATATATAGAACCGAATGTTACTTATATACATGCTGCCTTATATGCTGATTGATGATTGATAAGTGCGAACACAGATGGGGAACCTTTTATTGAAGATTCTGTTGAAAGAACAGAAACTTTAAACAAACAACTTGTTATAAAATGATTCTTATTTACACGTAACACAATTTGATGAGCTTTTGCTTATTGATGAGATTATATTTTACCTTGATGATCAAAAACTACCGATTTTGACATGGCTTTAATATATGATATAAATTTATTAAGAAGAAATAATGATTGATATCCATCAATTTATAACAAAACAAAAGATTGAAATGTTGTTACATTATATGATGCTTTACTTCAGACAGATTGTCCTAAATGATTCAATTATTAATATAGGAATAATTAAAAATAATTAGGTAGTGTTAACATAAAATTTTTAAAAGCAATGCAATTAGTCAAATTTG
>CAZFLS010000075.1:0-5994 GCA_964518815.1 uncultured Candidatus Peribacteria bacterium | reverse complement strand
TGATTGAAAATAAACTCTGACATTTTATACCTACCCATTTTTGTCCATTATACCTAAATTTTTAAATTTGTATATATTTCTAAAATTTTCTTCCCCATTTTTTCCCAAGAAAACAAATCTATTCTTTTATATCAATTTTTTATGAGATTTTGCCTTAAAGACTCGTTTTCTGTTATTTCTTTTATTGATTGTTTTATACTTTCAATACTTAAAGGATTGAAATAAACAGCACCATCTTGGCCTGCAACTTCTGGTAAACTAGATAAATTAGAACAAGCCACAGGTATTCATAATACCATAGATTCAAGTATAGGAAGTCAAAATCATTCGTATAAAGAAGGAAAAACAAAAGCCAAAGCTCATGAATAAAAGATATTTAATTCTTTGTCGGGTATATATCATAATAAATGCACATTTTTTTTGATATTCTGTTCAATTATTGCGTTTCTAACATCAAAAGTAGTATAATCTTCCTTACCTATAATTACAAGATCAAAATTTATTCATTCTTTTAATAATTCTCAATATGACTTTACTAGTCTTAAGATATTTTTATGTTCTCTTAAAACTCAAACATATAAAATATAATTATTTTTTATATTATATTTAAGTTTTATTTTATCTATTTCTGATTTATCTTCTATTTTATGAAAATCGTTTTTGTTAATTCATTCATAAATTACAACGATTTTATCTTCTGAAATATTAAGTGCTTCTATAATATCTTTTTTTGTATGTTTACTTACAGCAATAATTTTTTTTGCCTTTCTAGTAATAGATTTTATTGTAATTCAGTAAGCCAATCTATGAAGAATATTTGTCATTTTCTTACCTGGATAAAAAGAGAGTGTAAGATCATGAATTGTTACAACAGATGGCCTAAAATAAAAAATTGGTGCATTAAAATGAGTAAAATGCATTAAATCAAGTTTTTCTTTATAAAGTTTGTACAGAAAAATTGTTTGTTCTGCAAAAGAATAATGTCTAGCTCAAACTAAAACCTTTTTAAAATTACTATTTGTGCAATTATATAAAGAAAAATGTGGCTCATTAAAAAATAATACATATTCATTTTTTGTATCATTTTTTTCTAAATAAGAAATGAGTTCAAATACATATCTTCAAATTCAAGTGAAGCTTGTAGAATACATTCTACAGTCAATTCAGATTTTCATGGAATAAAGTCAAAAGTTAAAAATTAAAAATCAAAACCATTTAAATATTATATTCTTTTTTTCTTTAATGTAATAATATTTGATCAGAGTATTTTAGATATTTCATTAATTTCTTTTTTACTTGCTTCTGTCATTACATAAATATTAATTATATTACTTGCTTTCAATTTTCAAATTTTAATATTTCCTTTTTACTTTTTACTTTTGAATTTTGACTTTTACTCTTTACTTATTAAAATCTCTTTAATCTTAAATTATTAACTTCTGTCAATTTATGAAATTAAACGATTATGTCAAGTTTTGTGATTGAAAAACATATATACGAATAAAAGTAATTCCTCGTCAGCCAAAAACAGAATTTGTATGAGTTATGGAAGATAACACTTATAAAATAAGATTAAATGCTATTCCGGAAAAATGAAAAGCAAATAAAGAACTTATATGTTTTTTGGCAAAAGAATTAGAGATATGAAAAGAATGAATTAAAATTATTAGTTGAGAAACGGATACCATAAAATTAGTTAGACTGAGTGTTTATAATAAAAACATTTAGTAATTCATAATATATAATATAAATATCTAATTTCTAATATCTAATAAAATTTCAAATGTTTTAATGTTAAATTTGCAATAGTAAAACAATATCTTGACATTGAGTCATTAATCATTCATTAGAAATTAGTAATTTGAAATTAGAAATTTTTTGTTTAGGAGTAGGATTTATCTAATAAATTTATTATAGTTTGTCTAATTTATTTATTCATTTTCCTCTTCATCTTCACTATTTCATTCATTATTTTTAGTAGATTTTTTAGGTCATGAAGGTTTTGTGGATGATTGAATTTTTGTAGATCAAAAGGGTTGGCTAGTTATTATTTTATTTACCGACCTTTTAGTATCTTCTTTAGTTGTTTCGGTAGTGTTTGTGGTTTTTTGTTTTGAAATAAGATAATTTTCAAAATCTGTATTAACTGTTTGTTTATATTTTTCTGTTTCTAGATATGATGAATCTTTTCTATTTGTTTCTACTATTGTAATATTTCTTTTTTCTAATTTTGTACCATATTCAGTTGATTTAAATTTTTCAGACGATATAGATTGTCACATTATAAATTTATTAATACCTTTATGATAATTAAAAAACAATTGTTTTTGAAAAGATTTATTTGCTTTTTCATCAGTGCCAAAAGGTTTTTTATTTTTTATATCGTCTATTCATATAATAATTTGATCAAATATTTGTTTTCATGTATCACTCATTCATCATTGAGAATTAATATTTCTTACTCATTTTTCTAAATAATTTTCTATATCAACTATAGCTACAGAAGAGTGATTATAATTATAAAATCCAGCCTGTATTTTTTCACCTTTTATGAGAAATTCAGAATCTTTAGCAACTCATTGTATTTTATTGAAATATTTTTTATAATCTGTATCTTGATCTTTTTTGGTATAAATTTCAATATCCTTTGTAAGAGCCATTTTTGGTGCTAATTTATCTCAATGCTTGTCCCAAAAATTAGAAACTAATCATACATATCCCTTTAATCAGTTTAATTTATTATCTTTTGGATGCTTATATGTACTTGGATCTTTTGAAAATTGAACTATTTCTTGAGCCTCTTTTCTTGCTTCTTCTGAAATACAGGAAGATAATTTTATTATTACTCTTTGAAAAAGTTTAATATCTTCATTACTTTCCATAAAAAGTAGTGGAGGAAATGGATTAGATTTTAAATATTGATCTTTAAGCTCTTCTTTGATTTGCTCTTGATTCAAATTTTTTACAAGACCACTCATTACCATAATAAAAGGAAATTTATACATTTGTTTTGAATCTCATCATTGAGAAATAATATTTTTAAATGCTCATAGGGCATTATAATATTCTCAATCTCCTAGTTTTTTTACTGTATGATCTACTTTTCAATCAGTAGTAAACATTCATTTGGATTCATTATCACCATTTTTCATATTTGTAGATCTTCAAGTATTTCACGCAACTATAACATCTATAAAAAATGTTGGTCTTATGCCTAAAGGTCATGAATTTTTTTTAAAATATTCTATCATTAAATTTTCTTCATTGAACTGTTTTCAGGATATTTTATACTCTTCCATTATACTTTTCATAAATTTATCATTTGGTGTTCATCCAAACGCTCTATACCACATATAATTATTTCTATAATTTTTTAATTCTCAAGGATAAATTGTTCATATTTTAGTTAAAGCAGCAATCATTCATGCAAATAGTTCATATTGAGGAGATCCTCTATTAAATAATATTCATTTAATTCTGGTTACTGCATCTCAAGTAGAAAGATTACAAATTTCTCCACTAATTTCTTCTATTAATTTTTTATCAGCTGCATATACGGATGATTTTAAATCAAGTCTTATATTGTCTCATATAGGAAGTATTTTTCATAATCAAAGAGCAAATCTTGCTGCATTTATTTTTGATCATTGATCAAGCTTATGTTTTATTGCATCAATAAATTGCTTTCCTCAAGCTATTATTTGTGCCACGCTCACTCCAGATAACCATGATTTAAAGAATCATCATTTCATTGGTGGTGGATCTTTAACTTCTTTATCTTTTACTTCTGCTTTTGGAATTTTTGGTATACATCAATGTTTTTGTATAAGAAAATATAGCATTTCATATCCACATATTTCTGGATTACTTTCCATTTTAAATACATCTGGTTTTTGAACATCCTTATCATTATCTTTTTTTGGAGCTTCTTTATATTCTCAAAAAGATAACTTTAACTTATTTTCTCATAAATCTTGTATTTTTATTGCTTTACCTGTTTTTGGATTCATAAAATATTCAATTCACAAAAAATCTTTATCTTCTTTTTTATCTGTAGGAATAAGTATTTTTCTATCTTTGTCATACTCAATATTTTCAAATCATTTTTGTATATCAGAAGCAGATTGTGTTTTTATATTTTCTAAAACTCATATAATATTTCAGGTTGGATTGAATCTTTTTCATTCTTGTGTTTCAAATAAATTTAAAAAATCAGAATAAGAAAATGGTCATTCTTCTTTTTGTCAATTAGTAACCCATATTTGATGAGTATTTTCATCAAGTTTTGATATAGAAAAAATTCAGTATTTAGTTCATTTTTCTTCTCAAAAAATCTCAAAACTTAATCATTTTTCAAATTTTATAGATACTCATTCTGTATCAATTTCATTTAATTTTTCTACTAATTGTTCTATTGTATTAATTTTACCATCTTCTATAACTTCTTTAATTTCTCAAGACTCTTTTTTCTTTTCAAAATCTTCCTCTTTTATTATTTCTCACTTATCTATTTTCTGAAAAAGTTTATAAAAATAATTATAGGAAATATCTTCTTCATCACTTGCTGAAGTATTTTTTTTAATTTGTCATCATGATGATGTTATATTTGTAATTTGTATTCTTGGAAGAGTTTCTTTTCAATAATCTAAAGTTTTTATTTTAAAATAATTTACAACATCTTCGTTGTTTTCTGGGTTTTTTTCTGTAACTTTTAAGATGCATCATTCTTTTAGATTTTCTATTCAGATTATTTTTTGATTAAGATTAGGATCTGCTTTTACTTTTTTTATAAAATCAGCTGTAACATTTCAATTTTCATCCTTTTCAAATTTAATTTTTTTATCTTGTTCGTCTTTATTTATATCATCTTTTGAACCATTAATCTCTTCTTTTATTGCCTTTGGTAATTTAGCTTCAAATAACTCATTTTGTTTTTCAATTGGAAGAAGTTTTGTAGGGACACTAATTTCTTTAAGATTTATATTTTCCAAAAAATTTTCATCTTCCAAATTTACTTTAAAATCTTTAAATAATTCTGGATTAGATAAAATCATTTCTTTAACATCTTCTATTGTTTTTTTTTGTATTTTTTTTATTTCTTCATCTTCTATTTTTTTTTTTTTTTTTGCATTTTTTACTTTAAGAATTTCTAATTCAACTAAGTCTTTAATTGAAATAACTGGTAAAAATGCTTTTATAAGTTTTATTTTTTCCTCTGATTTACTAAATAAAGGAAGTATAGTTTTAATCCGTTCTTCTGTAACATAATTTCAACACAGAATTGATTCTACTATCTCCTCTTGTTCTTTTGTTAATTTTAAATCTAGTTTATTTATACAATCTAGATAATTGATTTTTTCTGGAGTATTTTCAGGGAAGGCTTTATGAATCAGTTCATTCCTTAAATCTGATTCTCTTAAGTGTTTGTCTATTTCTTTTTTTGTAAGTGAATTTATTTTTATATCTACTTTGGATTCCTGATCTGCGGTAAGCTTATAGTCTTTTTTTATTAATTCTTTTAAATTATTTCTTCCTAGTTCAAAGCCAATAGAAAATTTTGCTACTTCTCTCAAAAAAATATCATCTTTGTCTTTTATATCTTTTGATGAAACACTATCGTATTCATGCCTTTTTGATTTAAATTTAATAAAATCTTCTTTCCATCCTTTTGTTTTGTATTCAGTATCTGTTTTTGCTTTATTATAAAATTCTAGTGCCCTTTCTTTATCTTCAGATAAATCCAAATTGGTTTCTATAAAATATCTTATTGCTCTTGTGACAATACTCATATTTTGTGGATTTTTTTGTGATTCATTTTGTTCATTCTGTCCTGGTGTTGTGCCTCTTGGAGTATTTACCATAAATTATAATTTTTAGTAAATAAAATAGTTTACTTCTTTTATTGTACTACAAAACTATTAAAAAAGCAAAATAAGGAGATGTTTTACATATTTAGATTTACAAATTATTTATAATAATTCTGTTGTATTTGTC
>CAZFLS010000074.1:0-6000 GCA_964518815.1 uncultured Candidatus Peribacteria bacterium | reverse complement strand
GGTCGGAATGGTCGTTCCAGCCTTTTTCTTCTCCTCCTTGGCTTTACGCTTTTCCTTGATATCCATCTTAGGCTTCTTGCGCTCTTCCTTGCCGGCTTTATCCTTACTTGCCATTGAATGCCTCCTTCTAAATCCTATCAGTACTTAAATCGCTTTTCTGCAGCGACTATCTCTATTATAGCGCAAATCAGAAATATTATAGAAATTGCCACTTTTTGATTTACCAAATTTACAAATAAGTTTCCAATTGCAATAGGACCTCCAAGGCTTTTTGTGGCTTCTTCGCTTTCCTTTTTGATAGGTGAAACGAGTCTATTTACAAAACCTTTCAATAATTCCAAAGTAAAAACACTTTGATTATAAGTTTCTTTTACTCATTCTTTAAAAGAATCGAAAAAACCATATTTATATACAAAATCTTTTTTTAGTTCAGTCACATTATAGCCCACATAACTTCATATTTTTCAGTCTATGGGTGTTAAAGAAATATCTAAAATCTTTCCTTTCCTTTTTATTTTTAAATTAACTGATTTTTTTGAAGAACTTATTATTTTTATCATTTCTTCAGGATTTTTTATTTCTTTATCGTCAATTTTATATAAAATATCTCATTCTTTTATACCAGCTTTTTCGGCAACACTTCAAGAAACCGGAGAAAGCATTATTCAATCTATTTTTAAAATTCATAAATTAACAGCATCATCTAAACTAGGTATAAGTTTAGTTTTGGTAATTGTATTGAATTGTGTATTTATAGAAATAGGTTGAACTCAAACATTAAATGCTATAGAAATAATAAATGCAGCAAATAAAAAATTCATAAAAATTCAAGCCAGTGCTATAATCATTTGTTGCCAAAGTGGTCTTCAAACTAGAGAATTTTTATCTTTTATAGTATTTTTATTAAATTCCTCTCATTTTAATTTTACAAATCATCAAATTGGAAGTAAATTTAAAGTGTATTCCGTACCAGATTTATCCTTATATAATCTTAAAATTCTTGGTGGCATTCATATTCAAAATTCCTCAATTTTTACTCAAAAAATCTTTGAAAAAAAATAATGTCAAAGTTCATGAAAAAATACAATTACAGAAAAAATCACTAGCGCTAATATGATTCAGGCTATAATAGAAAACATATATTCTTTTTTTGTTTATAATGTAAAATTATTATTTTGAAGATAAACTTTCTTTAAAGTGTTCAAATAAATTGTTTATTAAATCGTCTAGTTTTTTATAATCTTCTCTTTCATATCTGAAAGTTTTACCATCAATTATTATATGTAAAGTACCATTAAAAAGATCTTTTTTATTTTTTTCAAGAGAAATATTTAACTCTCATTCTATATCCTTTTTCCCTATAAATTTTCTAGTATAATTATCTAATTTTCAAGACAAATTTTCTTGTACTAATCTTTCAACAACATCCTTATCTCCATCCAAATTCTTTAAACTAATTCTTTTTTTAAATTCTATCATAAAATATAAGTTAATTAATAAAATAAATATTTAAATTTTAAAAACTTATTTAGAAAATCACTTTTTCAGTAATTCTTTTCTTCTTTTTTCTAAATCACAAGGCATAAGGATTCTTCATGCTTGAATTCTAACATTACCAACTACTCAATTTAAACCAACAAATTTAGTTTCATTAGTTACTTTAGGTAAATCAAGTTCTCTAATTTCTGATTCTGTAAGTCACAACATTTTTCTTATTATTTTGCCCATAATAGTAAATATTAAAAATACTAATTTTCCATTACTCTTAAGTCAATAGTACCCCTTTTTTTTAATACTTTTTCAAAATCTTCTTCTGATAATTGATTTTGATAATCATTTTCTAATTTATAAAAATCATTTCAACCCTCAGCTAATTTATCCTTAACAACTTTTTTTAAAGTTCAAATTAAGACATCAAATGCTGTCTGGTCTTCATCTGCCTTATTTTTAGAATTATCGTCGATAATCTCTTGAATATAAGATACAATTTTTCATGGAGATGCTGCATTTTGTAAAACAAAATTAGAATTATCTGATGTTGTGTGGATTATTATGTCTCATTTATCAATTATTCAATCCCATGCTGAATTTTGTTTATATTCTATTCACCTCATATCATTATAATCTATATAAGTTATATTTGTTTTAAAAAATTGCCAATCTAAATCAATCATTCATTTATCTGTAATAATCCAAACATCATTATACCAATCAAAAATTTTATAAAGAAGAATTATATAAATTAAAATAAGATAAATTTCAAAATACAAAAACGGTATCAAATCTTTTAATCAAAAAGAATTGTTATAATAAAAAAAAGCAGGAATAACAGCTCAAAAAAAAATCCACAAAACTATCGTATCTATAATCTCAATAATATGTTTATGATACACACCAAAAACTTCTTCCTCCTCCTTTGTATATCTGGCAAAAAAATTTTTATCGAAATAATTTATCGTCATAAAATAAAGATTAAATTAAAACTTAAAGCACTCTTTATCTATATTGGACATATTAATGTATTATCAAAAAAATGCAACTTGAAGTAATTTTTTTATAGAAAAAGTAATTTTTTCAAATTTGGTCACTAAAATTTATATCAGATTTTTTGTTTTTAATAAAGATTAAATTCCATCCTTAGAATTATTTCTTTAAATTTTTTCATATTTTTGCATAAAAAAAGCCTTTGTGATAAGATAAAGGTGAATTTTATTTAATAAATAAAAAAATGGGTGAATTAGAACATAATTTTGACAAAAATTCTATAAACACAGATAATAAAATTAATAAAGAATCAAAATGAATAAAAGATTCTTTATTGGATTTAAAATTTAATATCAATGAACTTGCTAATAAATACGAAAAACTATATAAAGAAAATAGAATCTCTGAAAAAATATATACGAGAAAACTTGACAATTTAATGACACTTTATTTGAAATTGTATAATATTGAACCAGAAGTAAAGAAAATTACTGAAGAAAAAAAATGGAAACCAAATCAGAATTGGCTAAATTAAAAGAAGAAATTAATCAAAAAAATAAAACTAGTTTATACGCAGAAAAAATTACTAATCTAAAAGACAAAATAAAAAATAAGAATGATGAATTCAAAATATTTGAACAAGAAATTAAAGAAAAAGAAACAATTAAAGAAACAATTGAAATTATAGAAAAAAATCAGGAATTAACAAGTAAAGAGCAAGGTTTAAATTATTTATCAGAAAACAACAATCATAGATTACTAATTTTTGATCGTACACTTGAAAAAAGGCACTTTAATTTATTGATTAATTGTTTTAAACAAAAAAAAATATTAAACTCTCCAGAATTTTTTGTCGAAGAATTACATAAAAAATGAGTGCCATTTAAAGAAATAGCAGAGTTTTTTTTAATGCATTTTTAGATGAAAACAGAGAAAGCGAAAAAGAAAACAAAACAAATTATTTTAAAATATATGAATTAACTAGAATAGCACTTGAAAAAAACCCAATAGACATAAAAAAATATTTATTACAAAATTCTGAATTTATATTTAGAAATCATTTTTTACTAGAAATGATTGTATGAAAAATACGCGATATAAATCCAAAAGTAATTTATATATTAAGTAAAAGTGATAATAAAGATGACCTTTTAGACCCAAAAAAAGATTCTATAAATTTTGTAGGAAGTGATTATAGAATGATAAAGACGTTAATGCTTTGATTGGATTTAGTAGAGGATAAAAATCTTGAAGAAAAAATAAAGAAACTAGATTTATTATTAAATTTAAGTAATTGAGATAAAATACAACAATCAGAAGCAATGAAAATTTTTGAAGAAAATTTTTCAAATGATCCGCGATATTTTGAATGTTTTGCAAATATAAGATATCTTGCCTTAGATAAAATAAAAGAACAATTTCAAGAACTTAACGTAACTTGTATACATTTACTTGCTGAACAGCTGCCTTTTATTGAATTTATTAAATTACTTAGGTATTTTAAATACATGAAGTTTAGTAATACTCCAGAAGATGAAATAGAAAAATTATATAATTCTTGAGTAGATTATACATATATATTTACTTTTTTTAGTTTTGTTCACGATGAAAATTCTAACGTAGAAAATAAAAATGAATACTATAAGCAAATATTAAGTAAAGTTGATAAAAAAATTGAAATATTACCAGGAAACTGAGAAAAAATAAAAAAGAAATATATAGAAATTGCACAAGAAGTTAAAATACAAGAGAGAGAAAGTAATTCTTCTGAAAAATTAAAGAATCGAAAAGAATTATTGAATTCAGTTGTGTGATTAATTGATTTTAAAAAAAAGAGAATTAAAAATGTTGCAAAATTAAAAACAATAATTGAGTTATCGGATTTAAAAGAATATTTTAAAGATAAGAAAGCAGAGGAAATAATCCCCACATTACTTAGGATTTTAGATGAGGAAAAACAAGAAAAAATAGATGAATTAAGAGTAGGAATTTGATTTGATGAAGAGAGATGGTATAAATTAGATAAAAAGGAACAGGAAAAAATAATTAAAGAATTAGAAAAAGAAAAAGATACGTTATGATTTCAATGGTTATATGAAAAATGAATTATCAACAAAATACCTACAATTTTAGAACAAGAAGAAATTAAAAAACGAATATTATATATTATAAAAATTACAGAAACAAAAGAGATATTTCATAATATACAAAAAAATCCTGACATGAATAATGCATGGATTAAATTTTGGAATAATCAAATTGATCAAAAAGAGTATAACATACTTATAGATAAAGCAATTGAAGAAGAAAAAAGATTAGAGAAAACAAATGCTGACAGTAAAAAAACCACTTCAACAGACAATATTGATTCATGATCTATTTTGGATAAAAAAATATGAGAATTAAAAATAGACAATCCTATCAAGTTTGATTTTGATAAATTATCTGTATGAGTAGAAATGATTGGAGAAGAAAAGTTTGTAATAAAATGAATTTGAAATAAGGAGATAACATGTGCTGGAAAGGATAAGCTTAAAGAAGTTATAAAGATATGAGATAACTTAAAGAATTTATGATTAAGTTTTATAATACCTTATATTAATCAAATAACTAATAAAATTGAAGCTAAACAAACAGAAAATTGAATAAAATTTGATTTAACAGATTGACTGTCCGATGATGAAAAAAAACTATTTATAAATTATGTATGAAAAAAATTAATGTGAGATAAGTATGATACAAACGTTGTAGGTATAGATAACCTAGAAAAACAATTTAAAAACATAAAAAATGAAAATTGAGACAGTATTTCTCCCAAACAGGCAGCTGTTAATGCATGATTTATAGAATGAGAAGTTTTTAAGATTGGTACTTTTATTTGAAGTTTAGGCATAATGGAAAAAATGGGTAGCTATTAAATGTAAAAGTTTATTTTCAATCAAGAAGACTAAAGGCAACTTTAAGTCTTCTTTTCTTTTTTAAGTCATCTATACAATTTTATTTTTGTTTTTAAATGTGTAAATATTCAATCTAAAGAATTAGTTGTTGCTGGAATACCTATCTTTTTTACAGTTCTTCAAGATACTTTTCTAATATAGACTTTATTTCAAAATTTTTTTATTAATAAACTTTTACATTTTGGGCAGATTTTACTCATATTTATCATAAAATTAATTAATAAGTAGCAATATTGTGCCATTTATTAGTTAATTTAGCTACCCATTTTTTCCATTAAGTCGAAGTTTAGACACTAATTAATTTAATATAGATGTTTTGTAGAGAAACTTTAAAATTTTTTTGTAAAAAAAGTAATTTTTAAATTTTGTGTTTATTAAACTTTTTAATATAATCGTATCAATATTTAATCGTATTTAGCTTCTTTAAAATGTTTTATGTTAGTTTAGTTATGTTAAGTTTAAGTATGGAACGTTGATTAATATTGCCTTTTGATATAGATATTTAATAAAATAAATATAGCATTAAATAATTAAAATTTTTATTATGCAGCCGTAGCTC
>CAZFLS010000073.1:0-6000 GCA_964518815.1 uncultured Candidatus Peribacteria bacterium | reverse complement strand
GTCTAAGATAAAACTAAATATTAATAACGAACGTAACTAAGTAACATAGTCGAGCGATGATAAAATTCTGTAATAGATGAAATATTGAAGGAGCGAGTTTTGTTAACCCTAAAAGTTTTTGTTACTTTTTGTTTACAAAAAGTAAGATAAAATAAACAAATAGATAGACTATATTAAATACCAAATTTTCATTTATAATAAGGTAAAAAGTAAACATTTTTATTTCGCTAAAAGAAAAAGAGCTCTTGACAATTTTAGAAAATCATTAATCTATGATCATAGATTATACAATTTTATTTTTTAATTTCTGACCATGAAAAATATTAAATAGTTTTTTTACTATTTTTTTGCTTTAATAAAAAATATCTTTTTTATTCTTTTATTAAAGTTCCATGGTTGAAATTATAAAGTTATCAAAAACATATAATGCAAAAGAGATTTTTAGAGAAATTTCTCTTATTCTAAAACCAAATATCAAATATTGAATAGTTGGTGATAATTGAAGTGGGAAAACCACTCTTTTTAGGTTAATAATTTGAGAAGAGAGTGCAGATGAAGGCAAAATTATTTTTCATAAAAAAAATTTGAAAATTTGATACATGAAACAGGAATTGCTTATTTCATGAAAAATAACAATTCTTGAATATATAAAAAATAGTGTAGGAATATGACAAATTGAAACAAAATTAAAACAACTTGAAAATAATTTATGAAATGATAATTTGTCTTTATATTGAGATTTACTTACTGAATATGAAAATCTTGATTGATATAATTTTGAAGAAAAAGTTGAGAATTTTTTAGTTTGAATTATAGGTGAAAAAATTACTAAAGATAGAATAATTGATTCACTTAGTACAGGAGAAAAATCAAAAGTTTTGCTTATTATAGCTCTTATTTCATGAACAGATTTGTTACTTCTTGATGAGCCTACAAATAATTTAGATTTAAAAGCATTAAAATGGCTTGAAAATTATATTAAAAATTGTAAAGCTACAATATTGATTATTTCACATAATAGAAATTTTTTGGACAGTATTACAAATAAAACTCTTGAAATTGATACTATTAATAAAAATATTTTGGAATATAGCTGAAATTATTCTACATATGAAGAATATAAAGCTCAAGGATATGAAAGACAAAAATTGGAATATGAAATTCGACAAGAAAAAATTGAATCATTACAAGAAGCTGTATTAAAAGCTAAAACTTGGGCAAAATTATGAGAAAAAGTAAAATATAAAAAATGAGTTGATGCTAAAGCGGCTTGATATTTTAAAGATGTTTCACAAAATAAGTTTTGAAAAAAAGTGAAAGCGATAGAGAAAAAAGTAGAACAAATAGATACATTAGATAAACCTATTTCAAAGAAAAAAATTAAATATACTGTTGATATTGAGAATAAAGCGCATTGATATATATCTTTCGTGAATATTAAATTCAAATATAAAGATTCAGATTTTTATTTAGATATACAAAATTTAGAAATAAATATTTCTGATAGAATTGTTTTATTGTGAGAAAATTGAAGTTGAAAATCTACATTTCTCAAAATTTTAACAGGTGAATTAAAACCTATATCTTGAGATATTTATGTTTCTCCAAAAATACAATTCTGAAATTTTATGCAAGAACATCAAAATATTCCAAAAAATAAAACACCTTTTGAAATAGTTTCAAAGCTATGAAATTGGAGCGAAGAAGAGGTAAATAAAATCTTATCAATTTTTAGGATGCCTAGAGAACAGAGATTTGAGAAAGTAGAATTTTTGAGTCCTGGACAAAGAGCTAGACTTTTACTTTCAATTTTTCATGCAAAAAAATATAATGCGCTTATTTTGGATGAGCCAACAAACCATCTAGATATGGAAGCAATACTTTTACTTGAAGAAGCAATGAAAAATTTTGATTGATTACTTATTGTCGTAAGTCATGATCTAAAATTTTTAGAAAATTTAGATCTAAATCGATTTATTCTAGCTAAGAATAATAAGATTTTTGAAATTGATAGTTTGAATATATATTTACGTCTGGAATAGAATCTAAATTACTTTACAATATTTCCAACATTGATAAATGGTACAGCTCCGCTTGTAACCTGAGGTAAAACTCAATTCCATTTTTCAAGTGCTCGTAATTGTAAAACTTCTGGATTTGATTTTAAAGCTTCTGATTCAATTTTGATTGCTTCTGCTTTTCATTTTGCTTCTGCTACTTTTTGTTCTGCTTCAAATTTAATTCTTTCAAGTTTATTTTTTGCTGCAAGTGCTTCTTGTTCTGCTGTTACTTTTTCTTCAATTGCTCTATTAAAAGATGGAGAAAAATCAAAATTTACAATATTTATATCATCAATAATTATTCAGTGTGATTCTAAACCTCATCTTAATAAAATTTTCATTTCTTCTCTAACCTTTTCCCTTTTTGTAATTAATTCATCTGCAGTAAATTTTGCTGTTGAAGCTTTAACTGCTTCTTGAATTGTAGGATCAATAAGTCTTTCTTTAAAATTTGTTCAAACACTTTGATAAAGATTGGCTACTTTTTCTGGTTTTATATGAAAATTCAATGCTATTACAGATGTTACTGTTTGTAAATCCTTACTTGCTGCAATAGCTTCAGTCTGTTCTTTTTGAATTTTTGTATCAACTATTACTACAGAATCTATATAAGGGAATTTAAAATATAATCATTCATTAAAAACTACATTTTGTACTGCTCAAAATCTTAATAAAACTCATCTTTCTCATGCTCATACTGTACCAAAAAATCAAAAAAATAAAGGAAGAAGAAAAATAATAATTATTATAATTACGATTATTTTTATAATTGATTTAATTCAACTAAAAAAACCATAAGATTGTATTATTGGTGACATATTAAATTAGTTAAAAAATAAACATTATTGATTTTATTGATTTGTGATTTTTTAGCAAATTTTTATATGGTATATAGAGATAATATCGTAAAAGTAAAAATTATATGATAAAATTAATATTTTTTGATTTTTAAATTCAGACTCAAATTCCTTTTAATTTTTTAAAGACAAGACAATACCCTTTTTCTACAAAATCTTAATTTTTTTATTTATTAAATATATTCTAAAGTTTCCATTCTTTCTTTTTTACTATAGATAATACAAAAATTGAAATTAAAAATATTCCAAATACAAAGAAAGCTCAATTAAATCATATTATTGATATTAAAGTTCATCATATAATTAATCATACTACATTTGCTAAATTTAAAACCATTTTTAATGGAGCAGAAGAAGCATTTGAGTCTATTTCTGTTAAATTATTTTTTTCTGCATAAACAGAATTATATTCATCAGAAAAATCTCATTGTCATATTGGCATTGCAGCAGCATATCAAATACTATTCATAATAGCAAGCATTAGTATTGGCAAAAATCAATCAAATAATCAAAACATAAAAATTGATATTCAGGATAATAAAACTCAAGTTAACATCATAGTAAAATTTCAGATTTTTTTAGCAATGTTTATAAGTGGTAATTGTAAGCCATAAGCTGGTATAGCTATAATTGCAATAAAAACATATCAAGTTAATAATGGTACATTAGCTCCTTTCGCTATTTTATCCAAAAATTCTATAAGAAATGTAGGAACAAAAGTATCCCAAAATGAAAAGAAAATCACCACTGAAGATATTACTAACAATTTATAACTATATGGCTTAACTAGTAAAATTTTATAAAATGATTCCATATCTGTTTTTGTAACATTTATTATTTCTTTCCAATTTATTTCATTTTTTAATTGAATTGGTTTTAAAAAAATATATTTCATATCTTTTGCTGTTTGCATAAAATCTGTTTTTCAAATTTGTGTAATTACATATTGTTTTACAGATTCTATAGTTTCAGTAGGGGAAATTAATTTTAAATTTTTAATATTTGCAAAATTTATATTTATGGTATCTTTTGAATTATCAAAATATAATCTAACAAATACAATAAAAAAACATACTATCAATACAAGAATAGATACTGCTATAATAGGATTAGCTAATAAAATAACTCAAGATGATAATAATCAAACTAAACATCAGATTCATCAGCAGATATTATTTTTTGAAATTAATTCAGCATATTCAGATGGGTCAGCATTATTCATTATATATGATAATGCTGTAACATCATTTAATTCTTTTATTATTCAATAGAAAGTTACTGATAGAACAAGTAAAAATATATTAAAACCAGAACTTAAAAATTTTTGCAACATTTCTTTCGACAAAAGATCTCAACTTAATTCAATATTTATTTGAGATGATGAATATATAAAATATAAAAAAATAGAGGATGTAACAAGCATTAAAATAGAAGATGTTGTAAAAATTTTCTTTGCAGGCAAATATTTTTGTAATACTCATGTAGGACTATCCGCTAAAAATGATATAAAATTTCAAAATCATAAAAATATTCAAATTAAAAGAGTAGATTTTAATTGAAGTCAAAAGAAAAAAACCAATGTAAAATGGAAACACATCCACACAAAACCTGCAATAAATCAATAAATGGCAAAATTTTTGCGACGTATTTCATCAAAGTTACTTTCAACAGAAACAAAACTCTTATCTGACATAAATCTAATCTTATCTTAAAAAATAATAATTTGATTAAAAGCATTATAGCATATAATGCTATTTATTACAAATAATCAAAAGATTAAATAATGAAATGAATATATAAACAAATTAATTTAAATTATGGTATTGTAACAGATGAAAATGACACTGAATATTTTATATTTAAAAATTATAGAAATAATGCATTTAGTTGAGATTTTGTAGAAATAAAAATCACAAAAGAAGCTGAAGAAAACAAAAAACCAGAAGCAAAAATTATTGAGATTATTTCTAGAACAAAGGAACCTCTAGTTTGAATTTTTATAAAAAATAAAAATAATAACTACTGATTTGTAAAAATTAATGATACTTTTTACTGAAAAGATATTTTTATTTCAAAAGAAAATCAAAATTTGGCTAAAAATAATGATGTTGTGCTTGTAAAAATCATTTAATGAATGGAAAAACCTTCTTGAAAAATTATAAAAATCGTCTGACAAAAAAATCAAAAATGAATTGAAGAACTTATGGTTTTATATTCAAACTGAATAAATTTAAATTTTAGTGATAATGTAAAAAACGAAGCTTGAAAATTAAAATTTAATATTGATAAAAATATAAGAAAAGATCTAAAAAATGAATTTATAATCACTATTGATTGAGAAGATGCAAAAGATCTTGACGATGCTATTTGAGTGAAAAAATTACCAAATTGAAATTATGAACTTGGAGTACATATAGCAGATGTAAGCCATTATGTAAAAGAATGAGGTTTTTTGGATAAAGAAGCCCTTTTAAGATGAACAAGTATTTATCTACCAGATAGAGTAATTCCCATGTTACCAAATGAACTTTCTAATAATCTTTGTTCATTAAATCCTAATGAGCCAAAATTCACATTAAGCGCAATTCTTGAAATTTGAAAAGACTGAAAAATAATAAAAAGAAAAGTGGAAGAAACTTTAATAAAAAGTAAAGCACGAATGACTTATAATGAAGTTGCCGAAATTTTAAAATGAAAAGAATGTTCCAAACAATTAAAAGAAATTATCACTAATTCCTATGATCTTTATAAAATAATTTATAAAAGAAGAAAAATTGAATGAAAAGTAGAATTTGATTTTTGAGAAACAAAAATCAAAATATGAAAAAATTGAGAAGTTGTTGATGTTTTCAAAATTCAAAGAAACGATGCTCATAAAATTATTGAAGAATTTATGATCATTGCAAATGAAGAAGTATCAAAAATATTCTCTGAATTAAAAATTCCTTTTTTATATAGAACTCACGAAAAGCCATCTTTAGCAGATATGGAAAAATTAAAAGATATTTTACTTCCTTACTCCATAAAATTAAATACAAATAATGTAAGTTCACTTGAGATAAGCCATATTATCGATAGTCTCA
>CAZFLS010000072.1:0-6029 GCA_964518815.1 uncultured Candidatus Peribacteria bacterium | reverse complement strand
CCAATAGCTTCAGATACTATATTTTTATTTGGAATATAAACATAATTTCAATTATTATCAATAATGGTAGTTTTTGATAAATCAATTTCAACAACTTTTCATTCATAATTTTTAATACAAATATTATCTCAAATCTTGAAATTTTTACTAAAAATTAATGATAAGCTTCAAATTAAATTTGATGCTATTTCTTTACCTGCAAACGCCAAAAAAACTCATCAAACTCAAGCTCATGCAATAAGTGTATTAATATTTATATTCAATAAATTTAATGTAAATAAAATACCTATTAGCCATACAAAAATAAGTAAAATTTTATGAATTAATGGGAATGCCTTTCTTGCAAGAGAATCAACTTTTATTATTTTTATAAAAATTCTTTTAAGTGTTGAATCTATAATTTTTGAAATAATATAAGTGATAATAATTCATCAAATAATAATAAAAAATTTATCTAGATATTTATTATATTGTGCTAATCAACTGATATCTAAAAGCTCTTTAGAATAAAAATATATTCAAAGAATAACTAAAAACAATACTGTACTTAAAAAAATTTTTAATTTCATAAAAAATGTGTATAAATATGATAAACCGATTCTAATTATGTATTTTATGTAAAAAACTTCAAGTGGATTATAGTAATTTTTTAAAAAACACAAAAACAAATTCTAGGACAATATTTTTTATTTTAATTTTCAATTAAAATTTTTACTTATAAAATAAAGAAAGTATACTTAACTAGAATTGGTTCCCTATTTCTTAGATTTATAGTTTATAAAATATTAAATTTTTAAATTGAAGATTGTTTGAATCCTAATCTTTGATTAGTTGAGTTTCTGAAATTAAAAAATTTAATATTTTATAATTAATTTTAATTTAATCTTTGTTAAAACCGAAAACTAAATTTAATTAGGAATAATAATTTATTTAACTTTTTAATAATTTAATATGATTTTTGATACCCACACACATCTTACATTTCCACAATTTTCTAGTATTGATGAGGAAATATCCAAAATGAAAAATTTTGGAGTAAATTATGCCGCTTTGATTGGTACTGATATAAATGAAGCTAAAAAAACATTAAAAATAGTTGATAAATATGATTGTTTTTATGCTGTAATTTGATGATTACACCCAGGAGACGTTAAAACTGAAAAGGATTTAGAAAATCTTGAATCAATGCTTGAAGAATTATTAAAAAATAAAACTAAAATTGTTTGAATTGGTGAGGTAGGATTTGATTATTTTTCTTTAAAAGATGAAGATAGTGAAATAAAAAAGAAATTACAAAAAAAATTATTTGATATTCATATTAAAATAGCAAAAAAATATAATTTACCTTTAATTATTCATAGTAGAAATGCAAGATCTGATAGTTTAAAATTTATAAAAGAAAGTTGAATTAAAAAATTTGTAGTTCATTGTTTTTCAGAAGATTTAAGTTTTGCTAATGAAATTATGGAATATTCTTCTGAAGCTTATTTTTGATTTACAGGAATTGTAACTTATAAAAATACCGATAATATTAAAAATACTGTCTCAAAAATACCTTTAAATAGAATTTTAGTTGAAACTGATGCTCCTTTTTTAGCTCCTCAAGAAGTAAGATGACAAGTAAATACTTCTGCCTATACAAAATATGTTTTAGATAAAGTTAAAGAATTAAGAATTGAAAATTCAGATATTGTAGAAAAGCAAATTTTTGAAAACAGTTTGAAATTTTTTGGTATAACTAATATTTAATCATCAAATCTTCTTCTCGGTATTTTTGTTTTTAACTCTCAACTAATTAATTTTCTTTTTATAATTTCATTTAAAATTACAGTTATTGCTCACATAATAAAAGCTATAAAATATCATAAAGATCAGATATGAAACCCACTTGATATTCATAATCAAAAATTTGTAATAGAAAAACCAATAAAAGATGCTGAAGATATTAAATGATATTCTATTATTATCTGTTTTATAGTAAGAGTATATAAAAATGCATATAAAATAGCTAAAAATATGGTTATAATATTTTTATAATCATCATTATTTATTTTTAAATCAAATTCTTTATTAATTCAATATTTAACCAATTCTTTGTCAACGATTTGAACTATTTTTTCTGAATCTTTTATTGATAAACTAGTATTTCAATTTTTTATTTCGTTACTTAAATTTGTTTTAAAATTTAAGTAATTTCAATTATCTTGAGCCAAAGATATTCAAACTCACATTAAAATAAAAAGCAAAAGAATCACTAAAATTTTTATTTTTCAAAATTTCATTATACATTTATTTATTAAATAATAAATTAATCAATATTTACATTTTTACACCTTTATATCTCTAAGTTTTGGAACTATTCTTTTCCTTCAATTCTCTACTCTATTTTTTCTATTTCAAAATATTCTTTTTGCGTTATTAATACATATATTTTGCCTTGTTTTGGGTGTTAACTTATCCAAAAGGATATCAAATTTTTGATTTATAATTCATATTTTATAAAAATTATTTCATAAAATATCAGATCATATAAGAATACGGTCCGAAAAATTTTCGGTTAATTCTATCCATTCTTTTAAGGAATCTTCTGTTTTAGCTATTATCTCTTCAAAAACTACCCAAGAATAATCAACATAAAGCGATGGATATTCTTCAAGTAATCTTTGTATCATTTTTTTATAATAAGGAGCAAATATTCTTCTTGAAGCTCCACAATGAGCAAATATAATTTTAGTTTTTGGAAATTCTCTTAAAATTTCTTCTAGTTCATGAAGATATTTTGGATAATCTGAAACTCAAGATGATGTAATATTATTATGAATTAGAACAGGCAAATCATATTCTGTAGCAAATTTAAGTATAGGATACATTGCTTTATTATTAATTCTAGGAGGTTCTCCATAAGTCATAAGTGTAACATCATCATGACGTAATAATATTTCTCAAATTCCACAAAAAACTCAAGGATAAAATTTAAAAATATTTTCAATATGATTTACTGCATTGATATCTGTTGGATTAAATCAACATATAAGAGGATAAAATCTATCTTGTTCTTTTTTTGTTAATTTATTGTACTGCTCTGCCACTATTCAATCTGTAAAGCTATAATAATAACAAGAATTATCATCATCAAGGTAATATGAAGGTCTTGTTTTTTCATTTTCTCACCAAGTTTTTATTACAGGCATTCAAAAAATTACAGCTTTTTTTATATTTGTTTTATCCATATAATAAAGCATTTTCTTAAGTCATTCAGTTTCTTGTTTAAAATCAACTACATGCAAATGAGCATCTATCATAGGATATTTGGATCATTTTAGCTTATCTAAATCTTTTAGTTTTTTTAAAAACTTATCTCTTAAAATACTTTTACTTAATTCAGTTTTTATTCTTGTATCTATTAATGTTTTTCTTATATCATTCATAAATTAATTAAAAAAATTAGTAATTATATAAAAATTTAATCCACGTACTATTATAAATATTTTATACTATTTTTATAAATTTATTCCTAAATATTCCAGAAATATTTTTTCTTTTTTATCAGACAATTTATGTATAAAATAACTAAATTCATCATCATTTTTAAATAAATCTTTAATTTGTTTCTTACTATACATTTTCAATAATAAAATTGCCTTTTCTAATGTAACTCATTTTAAAATAATAAGTAAATCTTCAAATGTAATTATTTTGCTTTTTACTATATCTAATGTAATTGAATCTATAAAAAAATCCTTATTTTTATTATTTAAATAATGTAATACTTCATAAATCTCTTTTGGATAAATAAATAATTCTTTAATATAATTATTTCCGATCATAGTCAAAACTTCTTTTTCTGTTCAATTATAGACACATTCTAATATATTACATAGATCTTTTGAATTAAATATTAATTTTTTTAATCACAAAGCTCTTATCTGTTTTAAGATTCTCAACTTATTTTCTTCTTGTGATATTCTAGATAATATTTCTCATAATTGTTCTGATTTTTGTACTATATCAACCAAAATATCTCCTATTTTTATAAGAAGTAGAAATGAATTTTTTTCATCTAGTATTTTTAAACAACTTAAAAGTCATTTATAAGAAGTTATTATCTTCATTAAATCCTCATCAAGTTCCATAATAATATTCCAATGTAAAATAGATGACATGCTTGATTCTCAAGATAATACCTCAAAAATAAGGGCTAGTTCATTTTCATCTTTTACTGTATATGTTTTGTTTCAAATACTAAAACTATATTCTTGCATAATGCGATTTAAATTAAAATAATTTAACTAAATTGATTTTAGCATATTTCAGCTTTTTTTGCAATTTTTGTAATTATTAAAAATTCAAGCTTAATAAAAAAACTTTCATTTAGAAAGTTTTAAATATTTTTAAAGGATTGTCTGATAAACTTTTTTGCAAGAAAAAAATAAAGATTTTTTATAAAAGAAAGTTTTTCAGATAGTCCTTAAATATCTACTGATATAAATAATTTTAATAAATTTTAGACATTATATTATCAATCTGAATATATAATTCTTCTAGATTTCAATTATTATCAATAATATAATCCACATCATTTTTTAATCATGCTATTTGTAATTCAGTTTCACCTTGCTGATCAAGTTTAAATTGTTCAAAAGTTTTTGTAAGATCATCGGTATTTTCTCATCTTATTTTTATTCTATTAAATCTATTTTCTAAATTGGTTTCAATATAAATAAATTTAAAATAAGGTAGTCCTTTTAAATTTACAATATCACTTTTTCTGCGAACTCAATCAAGAATTATTAAAGAATTTTCATTATTTTTCAAATCGTTAAAAATAGCTTTTGCAAATAAATCTTCTCAAAAAGCTTGTCTTAAAACAGGGGAAATTATTTGAAAATTTTCTCTGCTTTGATCGAGATAAAGTCTATCTAAAATATCTCTTAATATTTGTGAAAATTTATATGAAACTCATCCATATTTTTCAATTAAGTATTTTACAACTGTTCATTTGCCACATCACATTTCTCAAGCTAATGCAAGAATTATTTTGTTCATAAGTTTTAGTTATTAAAGTTATAAAGTTTATAAAAATATGAGATTTTATTTCTATTTTATGCAATTAAATTATTTTTCTCTATATCTTCAAATTTCATATTATATTTAGTCATATATTGCCTGTATTTAATTCAAGCCATATCAAGCATTCTACGAGAAGCTATACAAATTTTTGTATCATGGTATTTGTCACTATCATAAATTACTTCTTTAATTCAACTTTGAATAATTACTTTTGAACATTCATTACAAGGAAAAAGTGTACAATAAAGTTTTGCTCATTTTGCAGATGAATTACAATTTAATAAAGCATTAGCTTCAGCATGAACTACATAAGCATATTTGTTTTCATCAAACTCACCTTCACGATCCCATGGCAAATCATTATCTGAACATCATCTAGGAAAACCATTATATCCAAGTCCAATAATTATGTTATCTTGATTTACTATGCAGGCTCAATTAATGGTATTTGGATCTTTAGATCTTTGAGCAATTACTTTTGATATTTGCATAAAAGTTTCATCCCAACTGAAATAATTTTCTCTTTTTTTAGTCATATTTTACAATTATTTATTAAATTAAAATTCATCTTGTTTCAATCAAGATTGACGAACAATTGACATAAAAGTATCTTTAGGAATTTGTTTCTTATTAGTAGGAACTATACAAGTAAATAATTTATAATTTCAAATTTTTCTAAATTTTTAGTAACTTCATGATTGAAATACTAAGCTAAATTAATTATTTTTAAGTATTTTTACTGTTTCTTTTAATAAAAATAATTTATATCAGTTTTATTATATTTACTTTTTTAAAAAATCAAAAAAATGAAAAAAATTTTAAGTTTTATAACCTACAAAAGACTATTATATTATATCTCATCCTATCATTCCTCTGCTTGCTAGCGGAGGAATCACTTTTTTGAAAAGTAATTATTATCAGTTTTTTTATAAATCTATCCTTTTTGTATTCATACGAAA
>CAZFLS010000071.1:0-6209 GCA_964518815.1 uncultured Candidatus Peribacteria bacterium | reverse complement strand
TCCTGTAAGAGAATAATAAATTACAAGAATTTTTATATGTATTAAAATTAAAAAAAGATAAAGATTTAAAAAATTAACTCATAAATAATATATAATTTTAAATTAAAAACAAAGAAATTTGTATAAATATGGTTCATAAATATAATAGGTATTGTTAAATTATAAATAACTTATCATATAATACGAGGGATTATAATGATATATTAACAAAAATTAAAAATGAATATAGTTAAAAAATAGTTTTTTAATTTAAAAAAAATATGGATATAAAAGAAATTCAAGAAAAAGTAGTTAAAATATCTGACACTTATGCTAAAAATTATTGAATAAATCGTACTGATGATTGGTATATTTTAAAGTTACAAGAAGAACTTGGAGAACTGACTCAAAATTATCTATCTTTTACTAGTCGTGGAAGAGATAGATGAAAAAGTGAAAATGAAATTAAAAAAGAATTTGCTTATGAATTGTCAGATTTAATCGGTCAAACTTTACTAATTGCTAATCATTTTGATATTGATATTGAAAAAGCATTGGAGGATAAGTGGTATAAATATTTATAGTTATTAACTTAATACTTACTTTTTTAATTCAAATCAACATTCTTTACAAAAATTTCCGCTTATAAAAGTCTCATTTCCACAATTATTACATTTTTTCATTTGTTTTGTTCCACAAATAGGACAAGATTTGCTTCAAATAGGTAAATATTTACCACAACTAAAACATTCTCATTTGATTAATCTTCTTTCTAAAAGCCTCTGTTTTGAAAAGAATTTTTTTTGAATGACATAAATCATAAGTAAGGCTATAAGTATCGCTATTAAAACTATAACATAATATCAAACAGCAAGGATATTATATTCCTGTAAAAATTTCCAAATTTTTTCTAGAAAATATTTTGGAATAATATCAATAATTGCATTTATTATTTTTATAAATATTGGAATAAAAGCAACAACTAATAAATGCGATGACATCAACATTTGTATTCAAGAATTTTTCTTTGTTGCACGTAAACTCCATAAAATTATTATTATAAATAGAGGAATTAAAAATAATAGTTCCATTCATAATTTTTTGAGAGGATAGAAAAATTCTTCTAAATGTAAATCGCTTTCTAATTTATTTTTGTTCTTATATCAATCTCATTCAATATAATCAAGTAAAGCTTTCATTTCATCTTTTCCTAATATTTGTAATTCTAATGCTTGAATTTGTCCTATTGTATTATTTAATTCATTTGTTTTATTTTCAATATCGCTTTTAATATTATTTGCGTTTGTTGGCATAATTGATTTATCTTTTGGCTGATTTGCGATTTTTTCCAAAAGTACTGTATCGTAAGTTGAAGATATAGAGTTTATTTCAGAATTTAAACTATATTTTTTACTAATTAAATCTTGCCTTTGATTAAGCAAATTTTTTAAATTTTGATTTTGTTCTGCTTTTTTAAGTAATTCATCAAGTTTACTACAAATTTCATGTTGTTTATTACCTGCTACTTCACCAGATCTAAAATCAGAATACTGCTTAGTAATCCTGCTTGTTATAAGATCAATTTTTTGTTCATTAGTATTAGTATCTGTATTTATAATAATTTGTTGACACTCATATGGAATATATTGGTCAGGAGAAGTAAGTTGTCTTGTATGATCTTCCAATCATTGGAAAATTATTACAAGTACAAAAATATCAAGAAATAAAATTACAACAAAAGAAAGTTTACTTAAGGGTTCGTTTTCATTTATTTGAGTCAATCTAGACCTAAAATTTGAAAATTTTTCTTTGATAAATTTAAACATAATTTAAAAGTTAAAAAATAAAGAAATTTAGAATTTTTAGAGATCGTAGGAACAAAAATCACTTTAATTATTAAATAATTTTATAGTTTCTTTTATCTCTTCTTTAACTCCTTTAATACAGTCATAATTTTTGATTTCTTTTTCATTTACCCAAGCATAGTCTGTAAAACTTCATTCTTCTAATTTAATTCCCCCACTTTTATATTTTGCTGCAAATTTAACTAAAATTACAGGTATTTCATCTGGTCTTACAAAAAATACACTATTAATATATTTTAATTTTTTATCTATTTTAATACCCGCTTCTTCCAAAGTTTCTCTTATCAGCAAATTTTCTACTGCATTCTCAAAATCAATAACATTTCAATTCATTCTAGTTGGATTATTTAAATCAAAATCTTCCCACTCAAGTTTGCCACCAGGAACAGCATATTTACTTGGATGTACTTTTTCTCTAGAATCTCTTTTTAAAATAAGACATTTCTTATCTTTTTCGCGATATATAATAACATTTGCTACAAAATAAAATAGTTTATTTTGTTTTGCATTTGCAATACTTATTTTTTTAGCTGGCATATGATAAAAATTAATAATAAATTTTATTTTCATTATAACGAAAATGAATAAAAAGCAACGAATCTTTTTATTTTACGGTAAAATAAAAAGATTAATAATTTCATTAGAAAAGTAATATTACATAATTTAATAAATATTATTTGTTGATTTTCTGAAGAAAATGGGGTTTGGGGTGAACAATTTGTAAAAGTCTAAGATAAAACTAAATATTGGCAACAAACGTAACTAAGCACCGTAGTCGAGCGATGATGAAATTCTGTAATAGATGAAATATTGAAGGAGTAAGTTTTGTGAACCCCAAAAGTTTTTGTTACTTTTTGCTTACAAAAAGTAAGGTAAATTAACTATTATTTTATAATAAAATAAAAGTAAGCGTTTTTATTTCATTAAAAGAAAAAGAGCTAAATCAACTTGTTATAAATCAAACTTTAGTTAATATGATCTAAATATTAATTAAAATTTTTTTAATGAAAGTCTGAATAATTTGAGCTTGAGCTTCATGAATGGCCGTAACGGCTTTTTTGTGAGAAAAAAATATTTCTAATTTGGAAATTTGTCTTTTTGATAAAAATAATTCATTTTGAAAAAAAGTTCTTTTGACTTGATGATGAAGATGTAACCTCACTAATTCAATTAAAAATAGAAAAGAATTTCTTTCTAAATATGTTCGTGGTCAAGATTTGGTAGATAAAGTTACATCAAAATTTTCTGTTAAAAAAACAATGGCATTTTTTGAAAAAAATTGATTGTCACTAAAAGAAGAGGATAATTTTAGGATATTTCCAAAATCTGAAAAAAGCATTGATGTAATAAGGTGTTTTGAAAAAATCATCAGAAAAAATAAAAATATTTCTCTATGTTTTAATGAAGTTGTAGAAGATGTAAATTTTGATTGAAAATATAAAATCAAGACATCAAAAAATAATTATACTTTTGATTATCTTGTTATCGCAACTTGATGAAATACTTATGTTAAATCATGATCCAGCTGAGATTGATATGAAATCGCAAAAAAATTAGGACATAATATAACAAAACTAGTGCCATCTCTTGCAAGTTTCCAAGTTCAAGAAAGTTTTTGCGCAAATGTTTCTTGAATTTCTTTCCCAAAAGCAAATCTTGTTTTTTGAAATAAAAAATTAGATTGATGATTAATTTTTACTCATTTTGGAATTTCTTGACCTGTAGTTTTTGCTTTATCTGCACATTTGGCTTATGAAGAAATTTCATCTAAAAAACCTTACAAAATAAAATTTATTCCAGATATTAAATTATCTTTTGAATCTTTAGATTCAAAATTACAAGAACTGATCAAAAAAAATCCAACCAAACAAATCAAAAATTTACTTCAAGAAATTTTGCCAAAAAAATTTATAGATGAAGTATTATATCTTTATTTGAATTTTTTAGATAGTAATTGATCAAGACTAAGTAAAGAAGATAGAAAGAAAATCTGTCATTTACTAACATCTTGAATAGAATTAAATCTTACATGAAGACAAAGTTGAGAGGAATTTGTTACTGCCTGATGAGTAGATTTAAAAGAAATAAATTATGAAACACTTGGCTCAAATAAAGTAGATTGATTATACTTTTGTTGAGAGGTTTTAAATGTAGATGCAGTAACTTGATGATTTAATTTACAATTTTGCTGGTCTTCATGATATGTTATAGCTTCTAGTATTAGTGAAAAATTAATTTATTAATTTTAATGTTTCCATAACCAAAATATAATGGCGGAAAAGAGGAGATTCGAACTCCTGTTCGCGTTAACGAAACACACTTTCCAAGCGTGCGCAATAGACCACTCTGCCACCTTTCCAAATTAAAATTTATAGGATTGATTTTAACTAAAATATTAATTATTTAAAGCTTCCTATATCTTAAATTTTGAGTTATCAACATAATAAAAAATGTTTTGAAGTAAAATTTTTTAGAAAAATTTCCATTTTTTGAAAAAATTTATATAATGTTGCCACTTTAAAATATCTTATAATACAAAAACTATGTTAAATAAAATTAAAGACCTTTGTACACAGTTCTTTGAGATGCTAAAAATTGAGATAACTTCACTTGATATAAAATGTGAAAATGAGGAAAGAAATATATATTTTATCAATTTACAGACTCCAGACTCAAAGTTAATAATTGGTATGCATGGTCAAAATCTCGAAAGTATAAAACATGTACTTTCTAGAATGATTGAATCTTTAATACAAAAACAATGTATAATTCATCTTGAAATTAATGATTATCTAAAAGCTAAAGATGAAAAATTATATAGATATATTGATGGTAGAATTGATTATGTTTTAAAAACACAAAAAACCATCAAATTACCAGATTTTACAGCGTATGAAAGAAAGAAAATACACAATTATCTTTCAGATAAAAAAATTGATTCTATTAAAGCATACAGTGAATGAGAGTGAGTAAATAGATTTATGTATTTTGAATACTGTAAGCCTGTAAATATGGATATTGATGTTGATGGAACAGATATTTAGTTTATAGTTTTTAGTTGTTAGTTTTTAGAAAATAGTATGAAGAATAATTACAAAAAATGAATAATTAGTTTTATTTTAGTTATTTTGTCTATTTCTTTTTTTTATTATTTTTGAACCCTAGTCAATTATCCTGTACATAAGGAAATTAAATACAGTATTGTAAAACATCCCGAATTTATCCCTACAACAAATACTATAAAATTATCATCTGCATGATTTTCAAATCTTATATCAGATTTTTATTGGCTTGATGCTGTGCAGTATATATGATGAAATGCAATTTGAGCAGAATACAAAAAATATCTTTATGTTATGCTAAACTTAATAACAGATCTAAATCCATATTTCACATATCCTTACCAAATTTGAGAATTATTGTTACCATCAACTAATGAAAGATATGAAAATTTTAGTGAGGAAGAACAAAATAAATCTAGTTTAGAATGATTAAAATTATGACTTAAATGAATAGAAAAAACCTGTAATAAAGACAAAGTTGGACTTATTAAACAAGAGTTTGATTTAAAAAAATTATGGACAGATAAAAAATATCAAGATCCCTGTCTTGAACCGATGATCCCATATTATCTTGCTTATATTTATTATTGGAATTTTTTTGATGGTATAAAATCAGCACAATATTATAAAGTAACTTCAGCAAACACTACCGCTTTATCTTGATCTAGAATTATGGTAGCAATAATGCAATGAAAATGATGAGATAGAACAAAATCAATAATGATGTTTCTTTCTTTAGCCGAAAGTATGTGACAAGAAAAATCAGAAACTTGCATTAATCTTTCCAAAGAATTACAAATATTATTTTTAAAAATGTTTCAACAAAATCAAGAATTAAATTGAAAAATTTTAATGCAAATTGAATCAACAAGAAAAAATTTTTTAAAAGAATCATGAGAATCAGATATAGATCAATCTAAAACAAATATTGAAAATTTATGCTCTAACTACATAAATAAAGCAGTAAGAGAAGCTAATCTAACATATTTAGAACAAGCAGATAAAAAATTTTTTGCTGATAAAAAAGCCCACGCAAAAAGTACGCAAGAACTTTTTGATAAAAAATATATAGATTATTTTCCTAGAGATTTTCAGAAACAAGAAGATAACATTGAAATAATTTATTTTTACAATAACAAAACTTGAAATTGGGATTATAAAATGGGAAATTATGAAGAGTAGTTAATAAAGTTATAAAGTTCATAAAGTTATAAAGTAGTGGATTTTATTTATTTATTTGATAAAAAATAAGGTATAATGGACAAAAATGGGTAGGTATAAAATGTCAGAGTTTATTTTCAAT
>CAZFLS010000070.1:0-6239 GCA_964518815.1 uncultured Candidatus Peribacteria bacterium | reverse complement strand
ATAATAGGTACTGATCTTTATATAAATTTGAAAGATTATACTATAAATTTTTCATCTTCAGATAAAGATGTTATTAAGCAAGCAAATTTTACACTCACACAAATAAAATGACAACTAGATGCTTTTAAATGAAAAATTGTACATTTGAAACTTCCTGAACAAACAGTAAAACAAACATTTAATCAAACAGAAATATTAGCAAATATTGATAAAATATTAGATATTCTTGAAACAAATAGTTTATTTACACCTTACAAAAGAATAGATTCAGGTTATATTCTTACTGTTAATGGAGATGCCTTGAAAAAAATTACAACAACTTTTAATCAACCTATAAAAGATGGTGAAATTAAAAAAATAGAAAAAAATATGTATAAAAACCCTATTATTTATGCAAAAACTTGAAATGAAATTGAATTATTTACTAACATAAAAGAATCGTCTGCTTCTTGAATTTTAAAACTTATAAAATGAGAAGATTCTATTTATACTTTTAAATGAAATATTATTTGACTATGAACAGACACTTGAAATAACTTGAATTTTTTAATAAAAAATAAATATGTTGATTATGTTTTTGAAACAAAAGAAGTAACTATGAAAATTAAATTAGAAAACGATAATTTTGATTTTTTAGTTAAATGAATGAATAAAACTTTTAATATAAATTGAGTTTTATCAGAATGAAAAACAGATTTAAAAATTAATCTTGATTCAAAAAATATTTGATACATCAAAGTAAATAAAATAGATACAAAATATGACTATGATCTCATGTTTAACATAGAAATTCCATCAAACATTGGTACTTATATTTCCACTCCAATTAAAACTATTACCGTAAAAATAGTTTGAGATTACGATATACAATTTTGAGATTTTACTGTAGAAAAACCTTCTAGTTTCATAGAAATTGAAGATATTAATCCAGATTATAAAATAGAAAATGAACCTGTTGATTTTTCTGAATTACAGTAAAGAATTTAACAAAAACAAAAAATCACGTTAGAATTTTTCTAACGTGATTTTTTTATATACTCAATAAGAATTAGTTTCTAGCATTCTACTTTTTAATAGGCTTTTAAAAAAATTCTTATTAAAAATGCTATTTATAATTAGTCAAATCTTTATTTTTGACAAAAATAGTTTTTTAAATATTACTTAGAAACTACCTGAAAAAATTTATTATAAATAATATAAAAATTTTTAGATAAAATTTAAATTTTAATTAAAAAAAATATGGAAAGAAATACAGATAAAAATATTGAAGTTGTTAAATTAAATTCTGGTATTTATAAATGAGATACAATAGAAATAGAGTGAGCAATTAAAGCATTAAAACAATGAGTAAATGTTATTATTGCAAATAATCCTGTAAAAGAATTTGAACAAAAGCAAATAAAAAAACTTTTAGATGATATAGAACTAGCTGCTCTTTTAGTAAAATACATGGTTAATAGTGAAAAATGTATTGTTATTACTTATAATTGATTATGACAAGAAGATTTAGACTTAGTAAATGATGCTTATTTGAAAGCAGGTTGGAAAAAATGACAAGTTATAGAAGCTAAAGATTCAAAGGTAGATTGACAAGAACCTTCTGCCGATAATTGTAGAACTCTTGCTAAAGAATGTAAACTTTATGATGCTATTTTATCAGAGGAAGATGCTATCAAAGCTAGGCAAAAAGCACATAATATAAAAGACGTTTTTAAAATGATAGCCAAAAATGATATATATTTGATGAAAAATACAAATAGATTAATAAAATATCACAGATTTTTAAATGAATTTTTTGCTGGTACAGTAAGAATATGAGAAGATATTACTGAAAATCCTGATTTTAGATTAAATATTATTCCGAAACCATGAATACCTCTTGAGTTTCAAAATAAAATTCAAGAATTTTATAATTTAGTTCAACAATATTTACAAACTTGAGATTATGATAATTTTTGAAACTTTGATGACGATATAGAAAATTTTATAAAAGCAATTAGAGAATTAAAAGGTATAAGTAATTTATGAGATTTACTTTATAAATGACCTTTTCTAATAAATGCAATTTTGAATTTAAATGAAGAAGAGTGTTGAAAAAGTGATGAGATTGTTCTTGCTAATTGAGCATTTGTATGAACTACTGGTTATCCTTTTGATAAATTGCAAGAAGCAGCACTTAAATGAGATTATTCAAATTTATTATATGGTTGAAAAAATAATAGTGGTATTACCGGGGATAGTCAATATGTCGATTTTATGCTAGATCAATTAAAACAAAAATGACATTATAATGAAGTATTTAAAATGTTTTCAGCTGATTGATTAATTAAACCAATTGATTGGGATACGCATAAAATCAAGATTCGAAATAAAGAGTGATCAATTCGTATAGGAAGTTTTGTCAAAGAAAAATATTAAAAATAAATTTATGATTTATTTGTCTTCATCTTCTAGTAAATAACCTTAATATATTCTAATTTTTCAGTTTTTTTATCATATACTCCCCTTCCAATCTATACCCTAATTTTCTATAATATGGTCTGACTCATATTCAGCTTATTACTGCTATTTTTTTGATTTGTGGATATTGTAATCTAATAATTTCTTCTGCTTTTGCAATTAATTTTTTTCAAAATCAAAGATGCTGTCCGCTTCAATCTGGTTTTTCTCATATTCACAACTGATCTCAAAATGTGTGGACTTCTCTAATAATTGCGGCATTTTGTAGCTCTTTTATATAATGTTTTTTGGAATCAAAAACTTGAGACGGAATTCTTAATCTCAACAAAGAAAATAATGTTTTGTCTTTTGGATCTATAAATTGTAAAAAATATTCTTTTCATCCACTTACCTCATATTCAATAATATCAAGAACAGAATTCAATGGATTATTATCTTTTAATCTCACTTCTCTGTGTGAAATATCTTGTATTTTTATTCATAATTTTTTCATATTTTCATCTGTAATTTGGCGCAAGTTAGCGAGATGAGATCAAGCAAGAATTTCTGTCGAAGGAATATCTCTATACATTCTATTTAATCTGACATATTCTGGTAAAAATTCCTGAATTTTTACCATTAGATCAATTAAAATTTCATCTTTATATGGTTTATATTTTCCTTCTTTCCATATTTTAGCTAGCTCGCTATTTGGAGTAACAACTGTAGGATAAATTTTGATTTCGTCTGGTCTAAAATCCGAATCATCAAAAACCCTTTTAGCACTATTTAAATCTAAATCTGGATTACTACCAAATAAATTTGGCATAAGATGGGCAACTACTTTAAATCCAGCATCTTTTAAAAGTTTAGTTGCTTTGATACTTTCTTTATTTCCATGTCATCTTTTATTTAAAATATTTATCTCATCAAATGTTGTCTGATATCAAATTTCGACTCTTGTAATTCAATATTTTCTTAATGTTTCAATTTCTCATTGATTTATAAAATCTGGTCTTGTTTCAATTGCAATACCTATAACTCTTGAAATACTTTTTTCATTTTTTCTTTTTGCCTCAGCCAAAGATTTTGATTTTTTTATTTTAAAGCCTTTTTTAATTTTAAATGATGCAAATTTTTTCCCATTTAAGTTTGTGGAAACAATATTTTTCTGGAGACTTTCATATGTATTATGTGCATCATAAATTTCTTTTATAAATTTTTCTTGGTATTTTTTTGGATAATTACTCCAAGTACCGCCTATTATTCTCACATCACATTTAGAAATATTATGTCATGTAATTTCAAGAGAACGAAGTCTATTGTGAATTTGTTTAATGGGATTAAATTTATTTAAAGTAGCTCTCATTACAGCAGGCTCATTTGGTAAATAACTTTTTGGTAAATCTTTATAAGTAGGACAATAAATGCAAGATCATGGACAATGCCAATTTTTGGTCAAAACAGAAATTACAGAAACACCAGAAAGACTCCTTATTGCTCTTTTACGAAGAAGTTTTGCAATACGAACATCATATTTAATTTTCTTTTTGTTAACTAAATAATTGTATCTTTCTATAAAATCTATATCTGGAATAACTACAGACATATTTTGTCATTTATAAAACTTATTTTTAAATTTTTGAAATTCATCCTTAGTTTTAATACTAGGATTTTTTACTAATTCAAAAAGGATTTTGTCTATTATTTCTATTTTTTGCTTCTCAAGTTTTTTAGACATGCTTTATAATTTAATTAAAATTTTGTAAATTTTATTTTATATCAAGAGTATTATCATTAATAATATTTACTCTATTATTTTTTTGATGTCATCATAAATAAAACCTTTATTTAAAAGTTTTTTTATAATTTTACCCCTATCTATATTAGTTTTTTTCAATTTATTAAGCTCATTTTTTATACTAAATAAATCATTTTTTAAATTATTTTTAAAGATTATTTTATCTATAATTTTTATATCATATCAAGATTTTTGTAATGAATTTTTGATTGATTGAATTGATTTATTTTTACTTTTTTGTTCGAGAATTTTTGTTTTAATAAAATTTTCAAGTTATAAATTTGAAGTTCCATTAGAAAAAAATTTTTTCAGACTTTTTTCAATAATTGTTGAATCAAATAATTTCAATTTTAAATTATTCTTTATATAATTTTGATTTTTTCATTTTTCGTAATAAGTTTTTATTAAGGAATAAATAATATTTTCTTCAACAAAAATATTATAAATTTCTTTTAAAATTTTATTCACTATTACTACATTATTACTTTTTAAAAGCAATTTCTGTTCAAGTTTTTTTATAGAAGGAAAATATTTGAGATAATACCAAATGGCATAATTTTTTAAATTTTCATTGGAATTTTTCTTCATTATAATATTTTTTAAAATTGATAATTCTGAGCATAATTAAGCTGATTATCTATACCGTTTTTGTAAGCATTGTCATCAAATTTTATTTCAATATCTGGTTCTATACCAATTCAATCAATTCAAGTTTTTGTTTTTCAAGTAAACCATTTTGCAATAGTATACTTAAAACTTGAATTATCAAGATAACTATCTAGACTCTGAACAGATCATTTACCATAAGATTTTTCTCAAATAATTTTTACATTTTTCACATAATCTCTTATTGTTCAGGCCATTATTTCAGAAGCAGATGCACTTCATTCATTTATAAGAATTATTATTTTTTTATCTATAAAATTAAATTCACTTCATAAAGAATTTACCTCACTAGTAAAATTTTTATATTTTATATTTACTACAGGCATTCATTGTGGTACAAAAAAATTTAATATCGTATCAACTTCATCAAGACTTCATCAAGGATTGTTTCTAAGATCAATTATAAATTTTTGATTATTATAATAATCTTTTTCTATTTGTTCAATAACTGTTGCAAATGCTTTATATGTACCATTTCAAAACATTGATATTTTTAAATAATATGTTTGATTGTCTAATTTTTTATATTCTACATATTTTATATTTATAATGGCTCTTACAATTTTTATTTCGATGACTTCTTCTCATCTTTTTATTTTTATATTAACCGTAGTTCAAGCTGGTCATTTAATTTTATTTACTGCTTCTTGTAATGTTACTTTTGGTGTGATTTCAAGTTCATCAACTTTTATAATTATATCTCATGATTTAAGTCAAGCTTTTTCTGATGGAGATCAAGATATTGGTGAAACTATTTTTATTATTCAAGCTTCAGTCATTTCAACATGAGCTCAAATTCATTCAAAATTTCAACTCAATTCATCCTGAAAATTTTTTGATTCTGTTGGAGGCAAAAAAGTAGTATATTTATCACCTGTTGACTCTGCCATTCATTTAATAGCTCCCCAAATTAATTCCTCATCTTTAAATTTTGAACTATCGTAATGATTATTTTTTAATTTTAAATATACATCATTCAAAATAGGAAAATTAGAAATATTTGTAATATCCTGCTGATACACAACGCTTATATCTTGATTTTCTTTGGCTTGATTTATCACACTTTGAGCTTTTACATTTTCCATTGTATCAAAAAACTTTTTTAAAGTAAGTTCTTTGCCGGGAGTATAATCTATAACTTGCTCAAAATTTGAAAAAATCATTTTATAAAATAAGTCTTCAGTAACTTTTTTATCCAAATCTAATGTTATAGGTTTATTTTTTATAAGATCTAGATAAACTCATTTTTGTAATGCTTCATAAATGGCAGTATTTGGTATAATATTTTTAAATTCTAGTTTTATGTATTTATAACTTGAAGGTAATCCTTCTC
>CAZFLS010000069.1:0-6274 GCA_964518815.1 uncultured Candidatus Peribacteria bacterium | reverse complement strand
CATTATGACAAACTCTATACATAAACTCTTCAGCAGTACAATTTAACTTAATTAATTCTTGTTTATCAATGGATTTTTTTATTTCAATAAAATCTAAATTGAAATTTAAAATTTCACTATTTAAAATAGAAAAAATGTAATTATCAATATATAAATTTTTTAATTCTTCCGACATAAAATTAAATTATATTTAAAAAGTAAGAATTTTTAATTTTTCCTTGTACTAGATGACTTTATAACTTTGTACTTTGTACTAACTTAATACATATTATCTTTCATTTGTTTTGCTTTTTCTTCAGCTAATTTTTGATTGTTTTCTACTACATATCATAAAATAGGGCTCAGGTTTCGTGCTATTCTAATTTCAATATCTGTTATTATTCATTTCTTTTTTCAAAGAATAAAAAATCATTTTAATTTTTCTCAATTTTTAAGAGGCAAAACATAAACTGAATCGTTTTCAGAAACTCATAAAATATTCATTTTTCAACTAAAAAATCAGTTTATATTTTTGTTTATTTCATTTCAAGTCTTTTTATTGATAGGATAAACGGAAGGGAAATTTGTATTAAATTTATAAGAAAAAAGTCAATCTATAACATAATGATTTTCAATATAAATTATGTAATCAAATCCTAAAAGATTTTTTACTTGTGTAATAGTATTATTAAATCATTTCTCTCATAATTCAGATAATTCTGCTATTTTATTAGTAGTTTCATAAATAGTTCATAACTCTTTTCAAGAATTTATAAGTCTTTCATTTGTTATTTCTATTACATGTTTATAAAGTTCTATAGCCTCATTCGGACGTTTTTTTTGAAATTCTTCAAGATCTTTATTATTTAGAGCATATACTTCAACTTCTGTTTCAGCAATAGCTTCAACATCTTTATATGTTTTTCATGATATTACTCATTCTCAAATAAAATATCATTCGTAAGCTTTTCCGACTTCTTTTTTTATACCATCTTTTGTATATGAATTTATGTTTAATATTCAAGAAGTAATTATATAAAAATATTTATTATCACCTGGCGTAAATAAAATTTCTCAAGATTTTAATATTCTTTTATCTTTTTTAAAAAATTCATTAAATTTTCCCAAATAAGTAATTATAGGATTTGAAATCGAAAAAGTTGTTGAATTTTTCAAATCATTAACAACTAGTTTAGAATCTGGTGTTTCTTTTTTTAATTTATTATTTAATTGTTTTTGTTTTATCATTTTTGTAAAATTATTTGGATAAATCTTTATCTCTTATTCTAGAATTATAGATTTCTTTTGAAATTAATCATTTGTTATAAAGTACCTCTAAATATTTGTCCATTAAAATCATTCAATCTTGACCTGAAAGTTCAATAATTGAATAAATTTGATGAGTATTTCATCTTATAATTAGACTTTTTACTGCATCATTATTAAATAAAACTTCTCTTACAACAACTCTAGTAGATGAATCCTTTTTTGGTAATAAAATTTGACTCACAACTCAAATAAGACTCATTGCTAATTGAGTACGAATTTGACTTTGTGCAGCCGCAGGAAAAGAATCTACAATACGATCTATACTAGAAACTGTATCATTTGTATGTAAAGTAGAAAGTACTAAATGTCAGGTTTCTGCTAAAGTTAAAGCTGCAGAAATTGTTTCCGGATCTCTCATTTCTCAAACCATAATAACGTCTGGATCTTCTCTTAAAGCTGATTTTATTGCTCTCAAAAAAGATTTACTATGTGTTCAAATTTCTCTTTGATTAATAATACATTTGTTACTTCTAAAATTAAATTCTATTGGATCTTCTATTGTAATAATATGTTTTTTAAAAGTATTATTAATATATTGAATCATTGAAGCAAGAGTTGTTGATTTTCAACTTCAAGTTGGTCATGTTACAAGTATTAATCATTTTCATTTATGTAAAAGTTCTCTTACTTCTTTTGTAATATTAAGTGTCTCTAAAGCTGGAATATCGATTGGAATATATCTCATAGCAATAGAATATCATCTAGAATCATTATATATATTTACTCTAAATTTTGCTTCATCAAGAGTATAAGAAAAATCTTGCTCTAATGAAAAAGAGAAATTTTGAAATTCTTTTTCTCAACCTAGCATCTCTGTAATAATTTCTTTTATGTCTTCTTTTTTTAATACTCAAAAATTTTCTTGATATTCTATATCTCAATCATGTTTTCTCACACATGGACAATTATCTGTCATAATGTGAATATCTGGAACTTTGATTTTTATCATTTCTCTTAAAAAATCCTTAAATTTTTCTATCATTTTTATTTTTTTAAAAATATTGCCCCTACTCTAACATATTTTCAAATAAAAATCAAAATTTGAACTTGAAAATATTAAAAATATTTATAAACTAAAGCAGTCATTATTTTTTAATTATAAAACTTATGAAAAATAAAAATTTATTTTTACTTTGAATTTGATATTTAGCATGAATGACTATATTTATGAAATTTAACAAAAAAACTCACGAAGAAATAGAAAAAGAAATAAAGAAAGCTGAGAATCCTTTTAATATTTTTGTTGAAAATTTCATTCAAATTCATAAAGATTTCTTTGATTTTTTAAAAAATCAACTTGCGTCAAAAGAAAATATTAAATTATTTAACAAATATAAAACAAATTTGATAAAAGAGGTGGATAAATTTAAAAAAGATGCAGAGAAAAAAATTGAAGAATTAAAAAAAATGGGTATAAATAAAAAAGATGAACTAGAAAAAGAATTAGAAAAAATTTATGAAAAAAGAGTAGAATATTTTGATGAATTTATGGGTTGGTGAGAAGATCAAATAATTGAATGAAAAAAATTATTACAAAAAGCATTTCAAGATCTAAAAAAGAAGGTGAAATAATCTAGAATTTATGAATTTAAATAAAGAAAATATCATCGATGTTATCAAAAATCATTGGTTAAATTTAACTTGATGTACTATCGAAGATTTTAATAGCTGAATAAATTTTATTCTTGATTCTGAAAATTCTAAGCTAGAAAATACAAAAAAAATTAAAGAAGAAATTTGTGTTTTAAACTTTAAAAATTGATGAACGATTATTAATGTTGCAGATGAGTGTTTTAGCGAGCTTAAAGAAATTATACAAAATTTTTGAGTTAATGATGAAAAAATATGACAACTACTACAAAAAAAATATAAATGAATTTTAGTTTCTTATTATAGTGTAAGATCTTATATTTTTAATTGTGAAAAACTTGTTTCTATAGATCAAAATGTTCGTAAATTAAAAAAATCAGAAAAGAAGGTTTTTGATGATTTTATGTGAAAATGTACCGAAAATGAAAGATATAATGTTTACATGGATTTTGAAACTGATTTTCATAATTTTTATGCATATTTTTATGAAGATAATATTGTTGCAATTTGAGAGTATTCAAAAATTCACGGTGATGACGAAGTTGTTTCATTATCAATTATTGTAAAAGAAGGTTGCAGATGAAAATGATATTGAAAAGCTGTAGTAAATGCAATGACACATAAAATTATAGAAGCCTCTTTGGTACCACAATATCGTGCAGATCCAAAAAATATTGCATCAATAAATCTTGCCAAAAGCCTTTGATACGAAGAACTTATTAATTGATTCTCACTATCTATAAAACAAAATTAACATTTACAAGTATAAAATAAATGAAAAATTTTACTCAAAAAGTTTATAATATAGTAAAGAAAATTAAATCCTGAGAAGTACTCACATATAAGCAAGTTGCTATAAAAGCATGAAATCCAAAAGCTTATAGAGCAGTATGAAATATTTTAAATAAAAATTATGATGATTCTATTCCATGTCATCGAGTAATTCGTTCAGACCATAAGATTGGCTGATATAATAGATGATACAGAAAGAAAATTATATTATTAAAATCAGAGTGAATTATCTAATAATATTTTTTCTTTACAAATTTAATTTTTCTGTATAATAATTTTACTTATTTTTATAAACTTATTTAATTATGACCCACAAAAAAGATGACCAAAAAATTAATAATGATCAAAAACAAGAAGAGGCTCAAATTTCTTGAGATTTTAATGATATTGAAAAAGATTTAGAAAAAGAAATTGAACAATTAAGATCTATAGAAGAAAAAGAGCATAAGGTAGAACATAAGATAGAACATCATAAAAGTGAATTAGAAACACTAAAAAGTGCTCTTGCTCGTTCTCAAGCAGATTACCAAAATTTATTGATGCGTGTAGAAAGAGATAAAACTGAAATGACGTTTTTTATAGCTTCTAATTTACTAACCAAAATATTGCCATTTATAGACAACTTAGAAAGACTTATAAATAATACTCCTGAAGATTTACAAAAAAATTCACTTTATGAATGACTCAAATCTGTCTATAATGCTCTTATAAAACAACTTGAATCCATGTGAGTAAAAGCATTTGAATCCATTTGAACTGAATCAGATCATGAATTACATGAAGTTGTAAGCCAGGCTTCATGAAAAAAATGAATAATTATTCAAGAGCTTGAAAAATGATACAAACTTCAAGATAAAGTTATAAGATACGCAAAAGTTGTAGTTTGATCTTGAGAAGAAGAAAATAAAAATGAATAGATGCTTTGAAAATTTAATAAATGTTTATAAAATAAAGAAAACTAAAAAATTTTTACTAAGATATATTTGATTTCTAAACTAAGACTTAGATGTGTTATTTAATAAATATATCAGTTTGAAAAACTTCTCATTTTACAAATCATTTATTAATAGCTAACTGTTTGAGAGAAATTTTATCTCAATTTTCATTTTGTATGTTTTTAAATTGGTTTTCTAGGCTATTTATATCTACAATATTTGTATTATACTTATCTCACATTATTTTTTTTCATACATAATTTAAAAACAATTTTTTTTCATCATCAGACAATCAATCTTGTTCAAATAATCTTATTCAGTTATTTTTTTTAATTATATCTGCTTTTATTTGTTTAATATTTCAAATAATAAATCAAAGACTTAAATTTCAAATATATTCTGTAAATTGTAATATATTTTTTAATTCTTTTCAATTTTTACAGTATTCAATATTATTTCAGTATTTTATTGTATATCATTCTTTTTTATTTCAATTTATACTTATTGGTTTATCTCATAATTCCGGAATTCTTATATTTACTCATCAATGTTGTTTTATTTCTCGAAATATTTCTTTAAAATCCTGTTTCTCAAGAGGCTTATTCTTATTTATAGTGATAGTATTTGTATAACTAATAACTTCATTTTTTTTATTAAATTTTCATATTCATGTTCCATAATCTACTTCTTTGTTTCAATCTTTATCCGTTTTCATTGTTCTTGCAGAAGGTTTTCATAGTACGTCTTGTCCTTTTGACCTATATTCTATTTCTTTTGTACCGTCTTGATTTATAATCATTTTTTTTGCATCTCATTTTCAAGAAAGATATAAAAATAGCTCTTTTCAACTTCTTAAAAATTGTTTTACATCTCAATTTTTATAATTAATCTGTCTTGTTATTACTCAAGTTCTAAAAAATTGTTCTACAGTTCAATTTTTATAATTAATCTGTCTTGTTATTACTCAAGTTCTAAAAAATTGTTCTACAGTTCAATTTTTATAATTAATTTTTTTTAATAAAGTTCAATTTTTATATTCTATAATTTTATTTCAATAATTATCTTTTTTTGTTGTTATTATTTTATTTATATATTCTTGTTTAAACTCTTTTCATTTTTCTATATACTCATTAATATTTTTTTCATTTTCATCAGCACTTACTGATCATGCTTGAATAAAACTTGCTCATTCAATTTTAATATTTAAACGCAACTTATTATATTTATCTCTTAAGGAGTTAAATTCTGCTATTAATTTAGGATCATTTAATAATTTAGGATCATTTCAAATCAGGGCTTTTAAATCTGTAAGTTTTTTATGAATGTCTAATAAATCTTTTTTTAACTGATTTTCAATATTTTCTTTTGATCATCATAAAATCCATTCAGCAATATTACTATTATTTTTTAAATCTTTCTCTGCTTGTTCTTTGTATGTTTTTGTTTTTGTTATAAGTGTTTCTATAAATAATATTTTACTTTCAATACTTGTTTTTTGTGAAATTTCTTTATTTAATTTTTCATATGATTTCTTTTTTTCTTCTAAATTTTTTAAGTAAACGTCTTGTTTTTCAAAAATAATTTTTACTTCATTAGCATATTCGTCATACTCATTTTTGGTTATTTTTTAACTTCTAAAAAAATCCCAT
>CAZFLS010000068.1:0-6283 GCA_964518815.1 uncultured Candidatus Peribacteria bacterium | reverse complement strand
ATATTTATGGATTACTCATATACCATAAAAGTTTTAATATATTATAAATAAATTACTTTTCTCCAAGAATTTCTTTTAATTTAGCACGAGCATTTTCACTCAAATCATACTCTAATATTTTATCTTTATTCATTCTGCAATCATAAATTAAATCATTTTTAAATCTTTCTATCTTATTAAATTTTTTAAAAGTACCATTTTTTCTATATTCGTTCTGTTCTTTAAAATCTTTTTTCCAGTCCGGAATATATCCCCAACGATAAGAAGCATTATTAAATATATCATCAGGTCTTACAACAAATAAATTTTTTAAATTCTCATATTCATTTGATAATCTAAAAAGTATTTGAGCTGCTACTTTAGAACAATAATAAGATTCATGTTTTTCAAATTTTATAAGAATATCAGGTATTTTTATAGTACTATTACCTATTTTAAGATTATGATACACTAATTCACTGCTAAAAGTTAAAGGTAAATAAGGTTTACCTTGATTTTCATTAAAATAATCTTTTAATAACGGAGGAGTTAAAGAATTTTCTCCAAATTCACCCCATTTAAAAGATATAAAACTTACATACATTGCGGTAATATAATTTTCACTGTTTTTCCATGAGTTTACAGATTCATATCCCATTTGAAACCCTTTATTGCCATTTTTATCATAAGCTCCGTTTGAAGCTGATAATATTGCCAAATCATCATATTCTTTTGATGTTTTAGCTCTATTTCCGAGATATTTTGCCACATCTAAAATCCCAACGTGCTTATAATGAGAACAGAAAGCCCAATCATACATTGCAGCCATTCTTGCTCTGTTTTTAGGTTTAGCAAGATAAATAACTGCTGTATTAAACGGTGACCATGATTGCATTGCGATGGAATCTCCTACCTCATAACGTTTTGGAAAAAGATATTTTTCGTTTTCCATAGTAAGCTCTTCTTCTGGAACTCCATTTATAACTACACGAGTAGCACCATTATTGTCTATATATTCAGAACAAGAATCATTTAAAAATTGTAATTGTTCAGCAACAGACCAATGAACAGGATACCAATCTTCATTTTTGCCTAAATAACTTGTATCTTCTACAGTTCTTTTGATGTTACGACTTATTTTTTTATCATAGGTAATCTGGTTTAGTTCGTTATTTTTTCCCATTATAGCTATATCTTTTTTCAGTCCAAGTATTGTTTGAAGTTGTAAAAATTGTTTTTCAGCTCCTTCTATTTTATATTCCACGTCAAATAAAGCTGTAAGCAGATACTCTTTTATATTTGTTTCTCCTTCAAAAACTATTATAGGTTTAATATATAGTTCTTCATTTCTTATTTCATAATCTATAAAAATATCGGGATAACTTTCTTTTATCTTTTCTATCAATTCATTGGCTGATATATTAGCTCCCTTTTCAATTTTAGTATATCCATACTCATCAATATTTAATTTACTTATTATTTTATTAGTAGACATAGTATTTTCAGGTTCTAAAACTAATTCCTCGGAACTCTTAAAAATCCTTGAAGGTTTTCCGGAAGTTTTAACAACTTCAATTTTTTCAATCTCGTTACCATTTCTTATTATTTTAGCCTCATCATCTCCGTATAGATTTTTCTTTGCATCTTCAAAACTTTCAGCAGTTAAATCATCTTTTGTAAGTATTGTTTCTGTCTGTCCTTCGATAGTTTCCGTTACGATAGGTTCTTCAATTTCTTCACTGCTCCCTTTGTCGCTGTTAAAACACCCTGTAAATAACATCAACAATAACCCTATAAATATAACCCTTTTCATAAATAACCTCCTTTATTTTTTGATTGTGAAAGATTATAACATCATTTTTTTATGCTTTCAAGATATTTGAAAATAAAATATAAGAAAATTGATTTTTCCATAAAAATAATGTAATATAAAATAAGAGTTGGGAAACTCGAATAAGAAAATTAAGAGAAATTATAGGCATGGTAGATTTAAAATTGACCAGTTTAGGTAGTTACAATAAAAAAATGCGATGTTAATTTTTCAGAATATGAGTATTTAAAACAAATTATGAATAAGTATGATATACCAAAGTTTATGGTCTGAAAAGTTAAAAGAGAATGCGTTTAAAATATTTGAAAAAAAATCGAAATAATTTATGAAGGGGGAAATTTAGATGAAAGAATTAAAATCAAAAATATTTAAAGAATTTGAAAATATCAAAGAAACAACTATAGAAAAAGTAATTGATAATTCAAATGGACAGTTACTATTAATTGAAAACGAAAAGAAGATTTTATTTTTTAAGCTTATCAAAAAAGAAAGTGCTAGTTATACATATTTATTTTCTATTATTAAAAATGAGAATAAATATGTAATAAAAAATTCGATTTTATACTATTTAGAAGATAATAGTTTTAAATTTGAAACAAGTGAAGAGGTAATAAAATTTTTAAAGGAGCAAGTTACATTAGATAAATTTTGTAAAGCAAGTTATGATTATTTAAAAGGAGTTTTTTATATTACTATTCCTGAAATTTTTGGAAATATATTTAAAATTGAAAAAAATATTGAAAATGAATTAGCTTGGAGAAATTACAAAGAATATAATCTTTTTAGACTTTTCGATAAAGAGGATAAAGAAAAAACTATTGAGATTAAACCTTCAGAAGAATTAAAAAAAGCTTTTAATTTTTGACAATTCCTCCTGATAGGAGTATAATTCCATTATATCTTTTATGAATGGAGTTTGATATAGGATGAAAAAATTATATGTATATATAGATGAAACATATAACTTGCAAAGTGTAAATCAATTCTATGCTTTTGCAGGTTTTGTATGTAGAGATACAGAAAAGATGAAAACAGAATACAAAAAAATATTGAGAAAATGTAATGCCATAAAAAAAGAAATAAAGAGTAATGATAAAATATCTGAAAAAATCAGAAATCGTATTATAAAAGATGAATACTTGAATAAAAATCTTGATTTTATATGTATTTCACAGTTAAAAGATGGGAATATGAATTATGAATATTTTAGAAATGATGTATATTCTCAAGAAGTTATGTTATATCAGGAACTTTTAAAAATATTACTTCCGATAACGTTAAATGAATATAAAGATGAAATAGATATAAGTATTCAAGTAGAAGTTGGTCAACTACTCACCACTTAAATTCTAACGAATTTTGAAGTGGGAGCTTGTATCTAACCAAGCAGTACACGGCTTTTAAGTAGAACGCCTCCTGATTTTTACACACAAGCAGGTTTTGTTAGCCTGTGCGGATTGATACATCGCAGGGACAGTTGACAATGCCCCGACTACATCAGTTTACTGATATAGCCCTTCAGAGATATATTCTATACCTTTTCTCTGAAGGTTCATAGCACCTATACGGTCATCATTACTTGTATAACCGCAGGTTCTACATTTAAAAATATGTTTTTTCTTATCTCTGTTAGAACTCTCAACATGACCACACTTAGGACAAGTTTGAGAAGTATATTTAGGGTCAACAAGAATTACTTTAGCTCCTACAAGATTTGCTTTATACTCAAGCATTTCTTTGAACTGATAGAAAGCCCAACTAACAGAAATATAACGGTCTCTTTTTCTAACTCTTTCAGTTGCTTGTCTAACATTAGTTAAATCTTCTAAAACAAAAAGAGTATTGCTACCATATTTATCAACGAGTGCCTTTGTAACTTGATGATTAATATCAGTTACCCAACGGTTTTCTCTTGAACCAATAGCTTTTAATCTTTTTCTTGAAGAAGACGTTTTAATTTGTTGTAACTCTTTTCTGATTTTAGAAAACTGAGCTCGTTTGTTTTTAATTTGTTTTCCGTTGTAAAATTTAGTTTTACTTTGAGAATCATAAGTTGTTGCTAAAAAATTAATACCTAAATCAATTCCGACTACTTGATCACAAGCAGTATAATTAAAATCTGATATTTCTTTTGTCATAGGAATATGTAAAAAGAATTTATCAAATTTGTAAACTAACTTTGCAGTACCAAAAGACCAAGTCCCATCAAAATATTGTTCTTTTGATTTAATTTCAAATGGTATTTTTAATCTGCCATTGATTGAATTAACAGAAAATATTTGTTTATCAAGGTTTAGAGAATAATCTCTATTCCAAACGAGGTCATATTCTTTATTCTTAAAATTAATTAAAGAAAAAGCATGACCGTTTGATTTAGCTGATTGATATTTTGCCAAAACAGTTTTCATACAAGATTGAGCCATTTGAGATTTAAGTTGATATTTTTCTCTTAAATCATAATACATAGCTTTATTAATGTTATTTCTATTAAATTCTTTATTGTTAAAAACAAATTTAGAAATATCATTATTAGCTAATAATATTTGGTTGTATGTATATTTTAAGTTTTCAATCTGTTCAATTGTAGGCAATATTTTAATTTTAGCTGTTATAGTTATTTCCATAATATTTTTCACCTCTTAATTATTATATCATATCTAGGTGAAAAATCAATAAAAAAGAAAAGGAGGTTTGAGGCAGAGATAGGCATTCCTCTCCGTCTATAGAGAGCGGAGTCTCCTGCCAAGCAGATGATGAAATAGAAAAAATAAAAATAGATTTTTATAATAAATTAAAAGAAGATTTAAAAATAATCTGCAATTTAAAGTGGTTAGATATTGAAATGGTGGATTCTAAATTATCGTTAGGATTACAATTAGCAGACCAAATTGCAGGAATTTATAGAGAGTATTTGAAAGAGAAAAGGTATAAAGATTTTTTTAATAAATTTAAAATATATATAGAAAATCCTTTGTCAAAAAATTAAAAAAACACTTAAGTAATTTAAGTGTTTTTTTTAGAAGACCCATATCTCTCGTACCCAACAGGTCATTAGATACGTATCCCGCGTATCTTCACCATTGGCGGATAAAGGAACTTTTACTCCTCAATAAGAGTATACATTATTATTTTACAATTGTCAATAGCAGAAAATTAATAGGAATCGAATAAAAATAGGATTACAAAAAATAAAAGAAACTGGAAAAACTAATCGAATTCTCTTAATAAAGACCTTACATTTATAAAATATTCCATTATTGAATAGTATAATTTACCCCTTCAAGTTTAACTTCAATAGTCTTAGTTTTACTCAAGTTAATCACTCCCTTTTAGTTTTATACTTACATATAAAATTATCTCTGCTACCACATATAATCCTTTTTTGTTTTCTTTAAATAGTTTAATTGGTTCAAAATCAGAATTATTACTTTTGTTAAATCTAATTTTTATTTTTTGTAAATCCTCTTCCGAAAAATTTAAAATATCATTCAATAAAATTTTCATAAAATTTCTCCTTTAAATTTTAATTGATATATCAATATTAATAATTCTAACTTCAAAAATATAAATTGTCAAAGAAAAAAGAAATAAAAATACATTAATAATATTTTGTAAAAAATTAAAATTGATGTATAATAAACTAAAATAATTTTTTTATGAAAGGATAAAAATTATGACAGATTATTATGATAGAACACGTTCAGAAGGACAAAAATACTATAATCAGCAACAGGAATATTTTAAACAGGATAATCTTAATAAAAGTTATAGTTCTTATAGTGATAAAACAACAAGTAATAGCAGTAGTTCTAATTTATGGGGAAATAGTAAAAAAAATTATAATCAAAGTATAAGTTTATTAGAAATAATTAAAATTGGATTAAAAGTATTTTATGTAACACTAATTTTAGGATTTTGGCAGTTAATGTTAGTAGCAACCTTGTTTTCTGAAATAGACCTATTTGAAAAAATAAAAACTTTTGGAAATTTTATAGTGAATAAAGCGGAAGGAATCGGTATTGGTATATTTTTAATAATTTGGATAGGAATAATGATATTTAATTTGATTATCCATTTTAAATATATAAAACCTTTCTTAGAAGAAAAGAAGAAAATAAAAAAAGATTTAGACTATTAGTAAATAAAAATAAAAAAATAGATTGTAAAATTTTACAATCTATTTTTTTATTTAACAATTATTTACAATCTGCGAAGAAATAACCGCTGCATACATAATCCATATTATCGAACACGCCCTATCGGGTACGCTTCGCCGTATCCGATAATATGGGATTATGTATTCCGCTTTGTCCTAATCGGTATATATCCTGTAAGGGTATCGGGTCTGTTTTATTAGATAATACAAAAGCTGTTCCCCACCCTAACCCTCCCCATTTGAGGGGAGGGAGCTTTTTTTTTATTTAAATTTCTTTCCAAAACAGCCTGTATTTGCGTTCGGAGAATTTTATGTAT
>CAZFLS010000067.1:0-6407 GCA_964518815.1 uncultured Candidatus Peribacteria bacterium | reverse complement strand
CACTCTAATAGAAATTCTTGTGGCTTCGCTTATTTTGTGAGTAACTGTTTTTTGAATTTTGAGATTAATAAATAACAATATGTCTCAAACAAATACTTTATATAAAGAAAAGGATAAATCTGCAATATTTTTAAACACAAAAGAATGTGTAAAATCTATTTGATATGATTATTTTGATACTCAAAAATGAACATGAATTAGTATAAATTTTGGAAGTAATAATTTATGATGTTTTACATGAACCTACAATGATTCTTTAAACTTTACTTGAATTATATTAAAATCATACATAGGAGATGAAGAAACAAACTGAAATGAATATTGGAGCTATATAATACCGAGTACTTGATGAATAAACTACTTAAATATTACAAATTATATAACTGATTGAATAAATAAAAAGAAATTAAATTTCCAACTTTATAAATAAAATTTTATAACTTCTTTTTTAATTGACAAATAAAAGTATTTAATTATAGTCTTTTGTGTACCTAATAAAAATCAAATTGGTTTAGATTTTTTTTATTCCAAAAACCCTTTAAAATATACTAAATTATTAGAATGTCTCGGTTGGGTCGATCAATTTTGTTTGGGTATTAAAAACAGAAAAATAAATAAAAATAAATATAAAAAGAAGGGAGATAAAATATGAAGAAAATTAATAAAAACAGAATGTTAGGAATAGTTTTTATTGTTTTTTTGCTCATTTTATGGGCATCATTGGTACTTTTTATTTATAATCCTAAAGCGTCTCTCCTTATTTTCATATTTTTTTTGGTGTTGATAGAAGGTATTTTGGGTTTGTCGTTAATAAGAACATCAAAAGTTTTTTCTGAAAAATGAAAAGAAAGGGGATGGTAAGCTATGAAAAAATACTTAAATTTTTGGGGCATTTTCTCTGTTTTATCGTTTTTTAATGGGATAGGAATGATCAATATTGCATATAAACAATATGATTTTCTACAAAGAACATCAGGGGAGGGGATATTTTGTTTTTTTAGCGGTACAATTTATTTAATTGTTTCAATTTTTTTAATAGTTATTTTGACAAAAATAAAAACATAAAGAAAAAAAGGAGGTAAAAAACTAGCCGAGATCAATCTCGGCTTTAATTGTTTAAAACAGTCACACAAAATTTTCCATTATACCCAACTTTTGACTTTTGACCTTTGACTTTTAAAAATGAAATACAAGGTAGATCCCCGCATTTGCGAGGATGACATATTACTTTTAACTTTATAAACTATCTTGCAAGTACATTAACTTTTATATCTCTTGCATTTCTTTTTCAAGAATTATCTATAACTTCAATTGTAACTATATAAGTTCAGACATTATAATCATTTTTCTCGTTTACAGGTACAGAAAATTCATTTGTTCAATTAAGAATTTTAAACAATTGATTGTTAATATAAATATTTATTGCGCTAATTTCAGAAGAACTTGTAATACTTCATCTAAGGTTAAAATATTGATCTTGAAAAACACTAATTTCAGAATCTCCCTCTTTTGGATTAATCATGTTAATAATTAAATTAGATTGCTCAACACTACCACTATCTACCATGTTTCACAAATCTTTATTTACTCATTTTTCTATATTTAACCAATAAGCTCAAAAATCAACTTTATAAGAAATTTGTCAATTATAATAATATTTATCAATCGCTTTTATTATAATATTATGAATTCATTCAACATCAGATGGAAAATCAATATCAACACTAACATCTCAAGAAGTTTTTTCTTGAATTTGAACCTCTTTTATTAAATTAGTATTATCTAAAATTTGAATTTTAGTAATAGGATTATTAGCATCAAAACGAATATTAATTTTTTTCTTATGTGTTTCTGATAAACTTGAGTCTTCTAAAATATCAGAAGAAATACTTATTCAAGAAGATTCCAAAGAAGGTCTTTTGCAAATTTCATCAGAATATCAAGTTATTGTATTATCACCTAATTCGGATCAGGTTCATGTTGTTTTATGTCTTTTAATTCAATCGAGCCAACTTTTAACAAAGGAATCAATTATAGGATAAGAATCCGCTATATAAACTTTTTTTATTGCAGAAAGTGGAGTTTGATCAGTTACTTTACCATTACATAAAGCGTCAACTTCAACTTCTTTTAATCAAGTAGAATCATATTCTTTAGGTTTAATAGCAAAAATTGATGTAACTCTAAGATTTGCAGGTGTAGATTTTGTGGCAAGTTTTCAAGATAATTTTGATATGGTCGCATGAATTACAGAAGATGGTTCTTCAAATGTCATTTTTGGTAAATCTTTATGAGCAAATGTCATAAAATCATGCCAAATTGGAGCAGCACAATTCAATCAGTCACAATTTCATTTTGTGGCTGATCAGTCATTATTTCATGCCCAAACAACAGTAGTAATTTGTGGTGTATAACCTGCTGTCCAAAGATCCATTGGTAAAATTGTTTTTTTATTTCATTTTTTGATTTCTTTATTTGAAGTTCAAGTTTTTGCTGCAACTTTTCTATCTTTTAAAGTTAATACATTATTCCAAAATGCTCAAGGTCTATTTGCTGGATCGGAAAGTATATTACTTATAATATAACAAGCAGCATCAGAAAAAATATATCTTCAAGTATTTTCTGTAAATTCTTCAATAACATTTCATTTTTTATCCTCTATTTTCAAGATAGGTGTGGTGTCTTTTTTGTATCATTTATTAGCAAAAACCATGTATGCCTGAGCTAATTCTATTGGCTTTAATTCTCAGGTTCAAATTCAAAGAGGAGCTCAATATCAAACACCTAATTTTAAAGAAGATATTCATAGCGTATTTGCAAATTTTACAATAGCATCTTCTCATCATGCAAACATAAAAACTTTAATTGCTGGAATATTTCTAGAATATCATAAAGCTTTTTTCAGTGGCATCCTTCAATAAAACTTTCAATCATAATTATCTGGATTCCATGGTCAAAATTTTGTATCAACATCATAAACAGGAGTATCTGGAGAAATTGGCTGTGCAGAAATTGCATAAGCATATTCTATAGGTTTAAAACTTGATCATGGTTGTCTTTCTGAGGTAATAATATTAACATTTGCTCACAATTTTGTACTGTCAAAATAATCTCATCATCAAACCATTGCTAAAATTTGTCCTGTTTTGTTATCTATACTAATAAGTGCTGCATTTGTAGCCCCGTATTTAGTCTTATTTATTTCAATTTGTTTTTTTACCAATTCTTCTGCTTTATCTTGAAGGGATGGATCTATTGTAGTATAGATTTTAAGTCATCATTGAGACTCAAAATCTTTTCAATACTTATTTTCCAAATATTCTTTTACATAAAATACAAAATAAGGATATTTCATGTTTTCAGTATATGGCTTAAATTTAAAATTTAAGCCCAAAATAATAGATTTTTTATAATCTTCAGATTTTAATTTATTATCCTCAAACATTCTTCATAAGACAAAATCTTTTCTTCATGTATTATATTCCAAAATTAAATCTGACATTTCTTCATTTGGATTCTCCATATTTAAATCAGTATAGGCTATTTTTATACCATTTAAAAAGCCTGTCAAATTACCAAAATTCATTGTAATACATCATTTAGAATCTATATCTATTTCCTTTTTAAAAAATTTTTTATCCAATTTACAAATTTTAATTTTTTCTCAACTTAAATTTTCTATATTAAGATCAGTTATAATAGACTTAAATTTATCTACTAAAGGCTTATATAACTCAAATTTTTTAGATTCATCAATAACAATTTTTTCTTTTGGCGTATCATTTTTATAAACATACAAGTATCACATTAATCTATCTTCATGATTATAAGGAGAATAAAATGTAGGTCATTTTGGTAAAGAAGCAAGAATCGCACTTTCTAAGATTCAAAGATTTTTTGCTGGTTTTCAAAAAAATGTTTTAGAAGCTTCTTCTATACCAAAAGCATTACTTCAAAATGAAATTTTATTAAGATATAGTTCGAGTATTTTTTCTTTTGAAAAAGTCGAATTTAGCTTATAAGAAAGATATATTTCTTGTACTTTTCTTTTTACTGTTCTTTCTGTTGTCAAAAACATATTTCTTATTAATTGCTGACTGATAGTAGAAGTTCACTTTATTTTATCTGATTTTCAAAAAACATAATTAATTCCCGCTCTTGCAATTCACTTTAAATCTATTCATTGATTTTCAAAAAAAGTTTTGTCCTCAGTACTAATTATAGCATCTTGCATCGTTTTTGAAACACCAGATAAAACCATATATGTTCTCTTTTCTTTTGAATATAAATTATATAGTTCGTTTCATTTTCTATCTAAAATAATAATACTTTCTTGTAATTTATCTTGAGAAAGTTTATCAATTGAAGGTAGATCATAAAGATAAATAAAATAAACGATAACAAAAAATAAAAAAATTACTCCAGCTAAAATCCATCAAACATAAAGAACAATAAAACTTAAAGGTTTTTTATTATTTTTTTCCTGAAGTTTCTTACTTGCAAGTTTTTTATATAATTGTTCTTTTGTAAATTTAGTCATAGGTAATATAGTTTTTAAAGTTATAAAGTTTATAAGGTTCTTAAAGTACTGATTCAATTCAGTACTATCTAATTATTCAAAAACAATTTGTAATCATCTCATAAAACAATCTCAATTTTTGAAGTCAAACTTTTAGAATATTTGGCCTGTGTAACCGGAGTTTGATCTGTAAAAATAAATTGTCAAAGCATTTCTAATGTTTTACTACTAGGATCTACTCAAATTTTATTTACCGAATCCCATAAATAATATGTTTGTGTTTTTTTAAATTTATCTTTTGTACTAAAAATAGAATTTTTTTCTGGTATATTAAATCAATATTTTTTCAGCATAATGGCAAATTTATTTGCAAGTCAATTTGATTTTGTGGAGTTTATGAAATTAATCTCATAATTTTCTTTAAAAATTTCAGAGTAATTAAAAATTATATCAGCAAATTTTATTATAACTGAATAATTTGAAACATTTAAAGATGTTGCTGAATCTGGTAATAAAACAGCAGCTCATCAAAAAAGTGCTCTCTCTGGATTATACAAAAATCATCAAGCACGACAAAAATTTATTCCTTGAAAACAAGAATCATTTAAATTGAAAGAAAAAATATTTTCGTTTGGAATTTCTTTTATAAATCTTGCAAAAGATATTATTTCCTTTATTCATAAATTTGTTTTTATATTAGAATTTAAAGTATTATAAAATTCTGAAATTTTCGATGGATTAGCAATATATTTAAGATTAAATAATTTATCTTTAACAGCTTTTAATACCAGTTGCTGGCGTAAAGATCTATCAAAATCGCTTGTAGAATGTCTACTTCTGGCGTATTTTAAAGCTGTTTCTCAATTAAATGTTTGAAGTCATTTTTTTACAGAGAAAGTTGTATATCACCAATTCCAATCTGGATATTCAGTATCAACTAAATCTTCAGGAACATCTATTTCTATTCAATCAATCAAATCAATAAACTTTGAAAATCAAGTAAAATCTATATTAAAATAATAATCAATTTTTTCTCCTGTAATTTCTGAAATTTTGTCCTCTAAAAATTTTGTAGTTTTATTTTCAGGAAGGGCTTTTAATCATAATCTGTAAAGTTCATTTATTTTTCATCATCAACCCGACGGATACGTTACATATAAATCACGCGGAATCGAAAGCATTGAAACAGTTTGTTTTTTTGTATTTAAAGATGTTAAAATTATCGTGTCTGTAAGTTCAGGTCAATCAGCAGCTCCTCAACCCATTCATATTAAAAGAATATTTATCTTCTCTTTATTAATCTCATCTGAAGCCAAAGAAAAAACATTTAATTTACTAAAAAAACTAAAATCTAAATTAAATCACTCTATTTTATTAAATGTAAATATTGCAAACATACCAACAAACACAATTCAAAAAAATCACAAAAATATTGCCGAAAATAAATTTTTCTTTTTGGCCTTAATATAAGAATTAGAAGAATTTTTAAGAAAATCAATTTTATTTAAAATAATTTTACTGGGACTTTCTTTTGATATTTTAGATTTTTTAAATGACATAAAACAATATGTTATAGAAAATAACGCGAGAGATTATAATAGAAAATGTATTTTTATCAAACTTAGTTAATTATTTTTTTCTATCATATACTTTAATTTGAAATTTATCTATTAATTAAGCGATAATGATGGATAATTTATTATCTTGGAGAAAGTTAAAAATATTTTTTGACTCTAACTTCAAAAAAATTATACTCAATTTTAATATTTTTTATAATTAAAAAATTAATTTCTAATATTCGCTAGTAATGTTTTTGTAAAATAGAAAAATAAAAAATCAAATTTATTAAAGTATATTAAGTCTTTTTAACCTTATAAGTCTATGAATC
>CAZFLS010000066.1:0-6416 GCA_964518815.1 uncultured Candidatus Peribacteria bacterium | reverse complement strand
CTGTATATCATATAATAACATCTTTATCATTTAACTCAATTTCTTTTGTTTTAATAGAAAAGACATTATTAATATTTCTTACTCATAAAGCAAGTCATCAAGGAATAATTTTTTCTACAATTCATTTTTTGCTTCTATAAACTAACAAAGGTAAATGACCTGCTCATACAATTTTTAATTTACTGTTTAAATGGTCCCATTCAAAAAAAATACCTGTAATAAATTCTTTTCATTTAATTTTTCCTTTCAGATCATTATTTATTTTAAAGAATAATTCCTCTATGCTTTTGTAATCTTTTGAATAGTCAAAAAATAATTTTGACAGTATGGCAATAGTAAACCCTGCTTTTATTCAATGTCATGTCGCATCTCAAAAATAAAAAACCACTTTATTATTTTTAGTCGTACAATAACCAAAAGTATCTCATATAATTTTATCTTTTCATAAAATTTTACCAAAAGTATCAAATCAAATAATTTTAAAATCATTAATGTCCCTTGCAATTCAATTTCTTACCACAGAAAACATTTTATCTGAATCTTTACTTAATCAAGAAATTTTTTCAATATTTCAATATCCTAAGAGTAGTTTTTCAAAGTTTTTTAATACACTCATTCTTTTTATATCATTTTTATTTTTTAGTAACTCTTTTCTTTTTTCTAAAAACAATTTTCATAGTTTTTTTAAAAAACCTATTTTATTATCTTCCTTTTTTTCCAATTTTATACTAAATTCGGTTAAGAGTTTATTGATTTTATCTGTTTTTTTATATTTTGCATCATTTTCTTTTTGCACTTTATTATATAATTTTTGAGTTTTTGTAAGAATTTTTAAAGCTTCTTTATTAGCCTTGTGATCAAAAGCAAGTTTTCTTGAAAGAGATAATGCTTTAATATAATCCTTTTTTGAAATTAAATCTTCTATTTCGTTTATTTGTTTTTTTAAAATTCATTTTTCTAAATCACTCTTCTGTCTTTCCTCATATTTTTGATCACAAATTTCTATTTTAAACAACTCTTTCTCCAATAATGAAAGTCTTTTATATAAAAGACTTAAGTAATTAGATAAAATTTTTATTTTCTTTTTGGCTTTTACTGAAACTTCTTCTATATTTGATATTTCCAATATATGTAATTTTTTTGATTTTTCTTCATAATAATGAATAGCTGATTTATGTTTTAAAATCAACTCCTTAATGGCCATAATTGCATTTTTAAAATCATTATTTTTTTTAAAAGCTAATATAAAAGATAGAGCTCCATCAAATCATTTTATAAATCCTGGTTGTTCTTTTTCTTTTTTAGAAAACAAGAAATTTTTTATTTTTCAAAAAAAACTGAGTTTTTCTTCTTGATTTTGATTATTTATCTGTGTTATTTCAGATCTTTGATTATATGTTTCTTTTTGCTCTTCTTGTTTTTGTTCTTTTTGATGTTCTTCTTGTATTGAAGTAATTTCTGGTTGAACATTAAGTTGAATGGAAGTTTCATTTAATTCCTTTTCTTTTTCTTGTTGCTCTTCCTGATATTCTTGTATTTTTCATATCTCTTCTTTTTGATATTCTTCTTGTATTGAAGTAATTTCTGGTTGAACATTAAGTTGAATGGAAGTTTCATTTAATTCCTTTTCTTTTTCTTGTTGCTCTTGTATTTTTTGTTGTTGAATATAAGTTTCTATTTCATTTTTTTGCTGTTCTAATAATAAAAGCTTACTATTTAATGTACCTAATACATAATTCAAAGTTGTAATTTTCTGTTTGGCTTTTACTGAAACTTCTTCTATATTTGATATTTCTAAGGCATATAACTTTTTCAATCATTCTTCATAGTTATTAATATCTAATTTATATTTTAAAATAGATTTCTCAACGGTAGTAAAAGCATTATTAAAATCTTTATTTTTCTTATAATCTTCTATAACAGGAAAAATACTATCAAATGATTCAATAAAATCGGATTGATTTTTATTATTTTTAGAAAATAAATTTTTTATTTTTTGTAAAATCATGTTGGATTTTAAAATTAGAATCTTAAATAATACTATATATTTAATGTTTAAAAGATTATAAGATTTAAATATTTATCAAACAATAGTTTTTTAAAATATTTTTATATCATTAAATATGACACTTATAACTTTATTTTTCAAATTCTACTAAATCAACTTCATTACCTCTTGAATTGTAGTTTTTTCTGTTGCTGCTTTAATAATTCAATCCTGCATTATAGTTATCATTCCTAATTTTTTTGCCTTTTCCTCAATTTCATGCACAGATGCTTTATTTAGAATAAGGCTATCCAATTCCTCATTTAAAACTAAAATTTCTTGTATTCATATTCTTCATTTATATCAAGTATTTCAACATTTTTCACATCAAATAGCTTCATAAAAATCAATATCTTTTGCTTTTTCTGGTATAATTCATTTCAAATAACCGTCTATTTTATTTGAAAGTACTTCTTCTGTTATTCGATATTGTTTTTTACAATAAGGACAAATTTTTTTTACAAGTCTTTGAGATATAATTAATTTTAAAGCTGAAACAATTAAATATGGTTCTATTCACATATTTATAAGACGTTGTATCGTACTTGCAGCAGAATTAGTATGTATAGTAGAAAGTACTAAATGTCATGTAAGTGCAGCTTCTATAGCAAGTGATGCAGTTTCTTTATCTCTTATTTCTCAAACCATAATAATATCTGGATCTTGTCTAACCAAAGATCTAAGTCAATTAGCAAAATCAAATCACATTTCTGGTCTTACTTGAGTTTGATTAATATATGGAATATTATATTCTACTGGATCTTCAAGGGTAGAGATATTGTATTCTAATGGATTAAAATGATTTAAGATACTAAAAAGAGTTGTACTTTTACCACTTCAAGTTGGTCATGCGACCAATATCATTCAATATTGAGATTTTAATGTTTCTTTTGTTTTTGATAGATTTAAATCTAAAAATTCAAGTTTATCAACATTAAGCAATGAAGAATCTTGCCTTAAAATACGCATTACAATTTTTTCTCAATCAATAATTGGCAGTATACTAACACGAATATCAACTAATTCTCAGGTCTTTTCTGCTTTAAATCATATTTTACCATCTTGAGGCCTATTTTTTTCATCAATTCTAAGATTTGCCATAATTTTTATACGAGAAAGAAGTTTTGTATATTCATCGTGTGATATTTTTTCAATATATATAAAATCTCCACTTTCTCTGAATCTAATACTTACAAAACTTTTTAATGGTTCAATATGAACATCGGAAGCTTGTAATTCCATTGCAAGTAAAATTAATTCTGAAGTATAATCAATAATATCACCAACATCATTATTTATTTCCATTTTTAGGTATTCTTCTTTATCTTTTGTTTTTTTAGAAAACATTTGTTTTAAAATTATTAAATAAATTTGTTTTTTAACACAATATAACAGGCAAGACTAATATACCACAAATACTAAATTTATGCAAAAAAACAAAACAAAAATTGTTGCTATTTTAAGTTATTTATTTTTTATATATTAATATTTAAAATAAACATTCAATTATGCTTGAATAAAAAGAAAAAATAAACTTTTAAAAAATCAAAATAATAATTGTTTTAATTTTTTTTATTTTTTTCTTGATTTATTTAAAAAATTAGTAATAATAGGAGTGTATTATAAAATATATTAAATTCAACATCTTCAATTATATTTTATATAAATTATGCAAATGATAAAACAATCAAAAAATATCATGCATAAGTATTTTAAATTTTAACACTATTTTTTATGTACATAAACAAAAAATACACAACTAATATGAAAGCTTTTACTTTAGTAGAGCTTATAGTGGTTATTACTATTTTAGCTATACTTGGTACTATAGCCTTTTTGTCTTTTGGATCTTACACATGAGGTGCTAGAGATAGTAAAAGAGTTTCTGATTTAAAAAATATAGTAAGTCAAGTTAATACTAAAAATGTTGCCTGAATAACTTATATTAACATGATATCATCATGATCATATAATCTAAGCTCAGCTTCTATTTGATGAACATGAGTAACTTTATGAGATGATTATTTAGCATGAACTCCAAATTATACTGTACTTTGAATTTCAGCAACTGATTTTAAAGATCCACTTAAAACTGATACAGATTATGCTATATGAGCAACTACAAGAGCGGATTGAGCATTTCAGGTTGCAGCTACTTTAGAGAATGATAATTCCCCAAAAGCTCTTGTAAGTGGTACTTTTAAACAAAGAAAACAAGCTAACATTGCAAGTGGTACTGTTAATGGTACTAGCATTACCCTCGCTTCTTGATTATGAACATTTAAAACAAATGATTGGATTAAAGATGCAGTTACTGCTTCAAACTCTTGAAGAGTAACTTGAGTATCAAGCAATCTTGTAACTTTAACTGTATCTAATGATATGGGTACAACAGGTACTTGATGGCAGATTTTAATTGATGAAAGTGATTGATTAATTAAAGCAAATGCATGAACATCTTCTTGAAGTGCAGTTTTAGATTCATCTACAACTACTCTTCCTTACTCTTTTGAATAAGATTAATTAAATTAAAAAAATCTCTCTAACAATTCTGGAAGAGAGATTTTTTTAATTTTCAATTTGAAATTTTTAAAAAACTTATTACTATGTACCGAAAATACTCAAACAAAAATAATCAGCATCTTAAATAAATAGATCTAATCTAAATTAAAAAGGTTCTTGAAAAGAAAAAATCAAAAACCAAATTTCATTAAGCATAATTTATTATTTAATTTTATTTTTATGAATTTATCAAAAAGTATTAAATGATTCTCTTTAGTAGAATTACTTGTAGTTATTACGATACTTGCAATTATTAGCGTTGTTGCTTATACCAACTTTGGTGGTAGTACCGATAAAGCAAAAAACTCAAAAAGATTGAGCGATGTTACATCTATTGAAACAGCGTTACAAACTTTTTATCAAGAAAAAAATTATTATCCTATGCCATCAAGTAGCTGAAGTGATAATGTTTGGTGATATTCTAGCTGAGCTTCAGAGTGGGCGAGAGCAAGTAATACTTTTAATAGTATAAAAAATTGAAATCAAATTGATTCTATTACACAAGCTTATTGATGATGAATAGTTTATAATACAAATCACAAAAATATAATTTGAGCAAAATGAGTAATGGATTCTAATGTTTTAGGCAAACAATACCTTAGTCAAGAACTTTTTGATCCAGCTTTAAAAGATGTAAAAGTTTGAACTGGTACATTTAAGGATTATTGAATTGGTAAGTACGTTTATTGAGTTTATGCAAAACCTGTAACCAGTAGTATTGTTACCACTCCTACTGAAATTTCTAGTTGGAACACTAATGGTATAAAATGACAAGCATATAATATAGCAATTACTTTAACCGACGAACAAAAAACTTATGTAACAAAAATTATATGAAATTTTGATAAAAATACTTGCACTTGTATATTTTGCCCAGACACTCTAATATGAAATGGTTTTGATACAATAGGATATGTACTTAAGGATTGAGATGCTTGGACATGAAGCTGAACAGATTCAGAAAAACAATGAATTCCTTATCCTATAGAAGGGTTTTAGTTTTTAATTTTAACTTTTTAACTTATGCTATTAAAAGATTCTAAGAATTGAATCAAAATATTAGAAAAAGTATGAGATAGAATAATTATTTCTATGAGTATTTCAACATTTAATAATTTTAATAAAAGTAATACTGAAAATTACAAAGTTGAATTTGAAAAATTGGATGAATCTGAAATAACTGAAGATATTTTGGTAAAAGCAGAAAAGGCTTTAAAAATACCAAAAAAACTATTACATAACATTTAATTGATGAAAATCCCAAAAAATGTTTTTGAATCAAATAAAATTATTGACTATTTAACAAAAAGAGAACTCTATAGTCAATATAAAAAAAGCTAAAGATTTGTTAACTTCTTGAAATATAAAAAATATTGATTTTAAAATAAGACATCCTAAATACAGAGAAATATGGTATTTTAGAATAAACAAACAATATAGAGCATTTTGAGTTTTTGATAAAAATTGAGATTTAATTGTATTTGAAATTAATGATCATCAATAATAATTCTACATATTCTAGATTTATAATATGTAACTTTTTAACTTTTAACTTTTAAATTTATGTTAATCCCTACCGTCATTGATAAAACTCCAGGGTGAGGAGAAAGAGTTTATGATATTTACTCAAGATTACTTGAAGATAGAGTAATTTTTCTGTGAGATCCTATTGATAGTATGATTGCAAATACTGTAATCGCGCAGTTGCTTTTTTTAGAAAAACAAGATCCAAAAGCTCCTATTACAATGTATGTTAATTCTCCAGGATGACATGTTACTGCTGGTCTTGCTATATATGACACTATGC
>CAZFLS010000065.1:0-6446 GCA_964518815.1 uncultured Candidatus Peribacteria bacterium | reverse complement strand
TTCTATCATTGTAATCTACTTAAGTATTAGAAATTATATATTATTATTAATAATAATAATTATTAAGCGTTTTTTAGTATATAAAGTTTGTAAAGTTTATATTATCATTAAAAAGTTATCTGGTTATCTAGTACGAAATATTTTTACTTCTGAATAATAAAATCAATATTATCTGGATAGCTAGAGATTCTTGTTAACCAAAATGGAGAAAATTTAATTTTTACATTTGCAATATTTGAATCATTAAGAAGTATTGAAGTGGCTTCTTTTTTTGTTGTATTAAGTATTAAATTTTTAAGTTTTTTTGTTAAATTATTATTTTCGTCTTCAAAATTATAAGAAATTGTAGAATCTAATTCTGTTGTAGCTTTCATATAAAATGGATTTTCAGTTTTTGATAAAATATTTGTAATTTTTAGAGACTCTTTATTTATTCAGATAATTTTTTCTGTTCAGGTAAGCAAACTTTCATTTAATATTGTTTTAAGATAAGATATCAAACTATTTTTATCGTATAAATAAGTGGTAGCACTAATGTTTCATCTAAGGGTTATTTCATCTATTTTTGCTCATAATTGTACATTATTAAGTATAGTTGTAGTTCAAGAATAATATTTAACAATATTGTCTATTGGAATAATTTGAAAATTTGATTCCGAATTTGTATTCATTGTTTTAATTTTTTCTCTAATAAGTTCTAGAGCTTTAGTTTTTGTTTTTTCTAAAATAATTCACTCAAATTTTTTAAGTTCCTCTTCTGTTAAAATATGAACTTTCGGATTTAATCATCATGTAAATGATGATTTTGATTTTGCAAAAATTTTGTCTCTATTGAATTTTAGTCATGGAATTGTAAGAACAATATTTTTTTCTATATTTCACTTTGATCAAATAAGATTATTTTGGCTATCATATACATCTGAAACTAAAACTGTATCTATTTTTCCTATTTGAAATTGTCATTCTTCTGTAGTTTTTGATGGAGGAATTTTAATCCAATCAGTACTTCTAAAAACTATTCAATCATCAGTAACAAATCTAGTGTTTGGTTTAAGTATTTGTTCTTGATTTAATTCATTAAAAATTTCAACAGGTCAATATGACTTTTTTGCACTACTTGGATCTATTGAAGATAAACGAAAAGTATAATCAAAGATAGTCTGTAATTTTATATTTTTTACTAAAATAACATTTTTTGTTTCAAATATATCTGTATTTTCTTTTTCAGAATAAACCACATTTCTAGATACTGTTTTTATACTAAGCTCTGGTATTATATAAATATAAGTTTTTGGTACTGCAAAATAAAAAATAAAAGACAATAAAGATAGAGATACTATTAATCATATTACTAAAAAGAAAAAATTAGTATCTTTTATTACTTTCTTATTTTTATATAATATAGTTCTTTTTTTGAAGTTGAATAAAATATATAAAAAAAGTTTTTTTATTTCGTAAAATAAATATTCAAAAAATGTAAAATTATATCTTAAAATATGTGTTTTTGAAAAGCTTTCTTCAAATTCAATATCATCATTTTTATAAAAATATTTTATACCAAGTTTTTCTCAAATTTTTTTAAAATCTTTATCATTTGTTACTATACAAATTTTTTTTCAATAAAATCTATGAATGATAAATTTCAAATTTAAAAAGTTTTTTAAAATATTGTTATTTTCAACTTCCAAATAAATAGATCCATTTTTTTCTGATTCTAACTCAATTTTTGATATTATGTCTAATATAGAATCAGTATCAAGAATTTTTATTTTTTTATTCATATTTATAAATTATATAACGTAATATTTTTGCAATAGGATCTTTTTTTATACTTAAGATTTCTCTTCAAGATTTTGCCAAAGATAAAACTGTAGTAAAGATATTGTTTACATTATAATCTTTAAAAGATTCATCTTCTGCAAAATTATCAATCATATTTATATTTTTTCAAACATCATTTTTTTCCAGATAATCTTTTATTTTATTTTTTAAAATTTCAGATATTCATCCTCAAGATAAAAATATATTTTTAAAATATAATTTTTTTTGAATATCTTGAGCAGAAACTAAAATGGAATCAAGCAAAAGATTAAAAAATTTATCAAAGATATTTTTATGTTTAATGTAAAATTCTTCAGTTTTGGCAATAATATTTTCTGTATCTAAGTAATTTAAATTTAAATTTTTACTCAGTTCTTCTTCTAATAATGAGAATCAAAAATTAATAGTATTAAATCAAATTATCTCAGAATTATTACTTATAATTATGGTTGTTTTTGAATAACCAAAATCTATAAATAAATTAAAATCAAAATTATATACAGTGTCTTCTATGAGTTTTGGTATGCTAATACTTATTGGTACTATGGATATTAAATTTTTATTAATGTCTCTTATAACATTTTTAATAATATCAAATTTTGAAATAGGAGAAAAAACATTTATGAGATTTAACTTTATATTTTTACCACTAAAACCAATTGGATTTGATACTCTTTGTCAATCCAAATATATTGAAACAAGAGATGTTGTTATTAGTTTCATTTCTGAATCAATAATTCATAATCTTGATTCAATTTTTGATCTAATTTTTTCTAAAGATTTATATTCGATATTTTTTATTATCTGATCAATTTCATCCATCAAGATTGCACTTGAACTATTTTCTCTAACGTAATTCATTCATATAAAATCGTATACCATTTGACTAGAATTAAATCACACAATAATATCATCAGGAATGTATTCTAGATCTTTTCATGCTCTTAAAATAGCTTTTGATATTGATTTTGATACAGAATATAAATCAGCTATTTCTCAGTCAATAATATCTTTTTTGCTTTGTCTAAAAGATGATGATCATAAAATTTTTATTTCTCAATTTTCTATTTTACAAATTAATACTTTTATTTTAAAAGCTCATATATCTAAGGCTATAAAAGTATCATATTCTAAAATGTTATTTATTTTAAAAGACACAATTTTTAAATTAAAAATTAAAAATTTAAAATTATTAACAATTGTTCTGATTTTATATAAATACAAAAAAATGCAATAAAAAAGAATTTAAATATATAAAAACCTTAAAAACTATAATAAATTTATCAGATAAGTTTTATTAATAAACAAAAAATTTCTAATTCCTAATATATAATTTATAATGAATGTCTAATGATCTAATAGCTAATATTCTATTATTATAATCCATTTAAGTATTAGAAATTTAAATTTTTATTAGATATTAGAAATTAGTTATTAGAAATTTATATTATATATTAGGAATTACTAAACGTTTTTATTATATTTAAGACTTTAGGTCATTTCTTAACAAATTATTCCACTTCCGACAAGTTCATCTTTTAAATAAACTACAATAGTTTGGCCAGATGTAATTGCTCTTTGTTTCTCTTTAAAAATAGCTTCTATTTGTCAATTTCAAATATTAAAAAGTTCTACGTCTTGATCTTCTTGTCTATATCTTATTTTTGCCTTTGCCTTAAAAGGAAAATTTAATTCTTTTCAAATCCAGTGCCAAGTATTTGCTATTAGTCTATCGGAGTATAACTCTAGCTCTTTTTCTGTACCTACAGTGATAGTATTTTTTATTACATCTTTTTTTATTACAAAAAGCGCTGGTCATCATCCCACTTTTATTCATTTTCTCTGTCCTATAGTATAATACCAAGCTCACTCATGTTTTCAAATTATATTACCTTTTGGATCCAAAATATCTCACTCCTTTTTAGATATTTTTTTTGATAAAAAATCTTGCATTTGGACTTTTCATATAAAACAAAGTCATTGGCTATCTTTCCTTAGAGCATTTGGAAGTCATATTTCTTTTGCTATTTTTCTAACTTCGGTTTTTTTTAAATTTCATATTGGAAATAGTGATTTAGAAAGTTGATATTGGTTTAATCAAGATAAAAAATAAGATTGATCTTTACTCTCATCCACACCCTTTAACAAATGAAATTTTCCTTCTCAATTCTCAACTATTCTAGCATAATGTCCGGTAGCAATGTAATCAACTCAGAGATTAAGAGCATTTTGCATAAAAAGCTTAAATTTGATTTCACTATTACAAAGTACATCAGGATTTGGAGTTATACCATTTTTATATCAATCATAAATATATTGTACTATTTTTTTATCATATTCTTCGCGTTGATCAAAAATTATAAAAGTTTTTATTCATAGATGAGATGCTACTTTTATAGCCTCATCTCTATCTTCACGAGTTGGACAATTTCAAGTTTCACTTACATAATTTTTCATAAATCAAGCTACCACTTCATAACCTTGTTTTTGTAAAAGATAAGCAGAAACCGCACTATCTACTCATCCAGAAAGTCATATTAAAATTCGTTTTTTTTTCATTTTAAATTAAAATTAATAAATTTAAAAATTATAAAAATAAATTAAGAAATTTTATTAATGTGATAATAATTCAAAAATATAAAATATCAATACAATTTGTTTTTTCAATGATAGTGAATATTATTTATGAAATTTTTATTCTTTTATTAAATAAATTTATATGATTAATACAGCATGTCCAAAGTGTAATACTTATTTTAATTTAAAAGATGAACTTGCTTTTAAAAAAGTAAAATGTCCGAATTGTTGAGAAATATTTCAAATAATTTGATTAGAACAAAATAATATTGGTACAAAAGAAAATTTAAATTATTTTAGAAATAGTTTTTTAAATAAAATACTAAAATTTAAATTAAATAGATTAGCATTTTTTATACTAATAATAATTATTATTATTTTATTTCTTGTGATTGATAGCTTTACTTTTAATAATAAATTTTTCTTTTTAAGAAAAATTATTTATGGTTTATCAATAATAATTCTTTCTATTATAAGACTATATAGGTTAAATTATATTGAAAAAGACTGGAAATTTATTTTTATAGGAATAATTCCTTATTTTTGATTTTTATTAGATTTTTACTTATTATTTGAAGATTCAAAATCAGAAAAACAAATTATTAAAAAAGATTATAAAATACACTTAATTATCTTTATCTTATTTATTTTAAGTTTACTAGTATGATATTTTTGAATATTATTTTTATCAACTTTTTTTTGTCAAGGCTTTCCAGCGTTATCATCTCTTCCAACATGTTCTATTAAATGAATAGAACAAATTGCTGGATCATGATACTGAATAATTATTCTTTGATTATTTACATTTTGATTTCTTTTTGTGGTTCATATATGAATTTGTATTAGTATTATTATATTTGATATTATTCTTTTATTAAAAACTAAAATTTTATGGATTAAAATCGCACTTTATTTATCAATAATATTTGCATTTATATGAATATTACCGTATATAATATTTCTTATTAAAAACCTGATTTTATAAAAATATTTAGTTACTAAAAACTAAAATTTTAAAAAAATTTCCCCAATCTTTATATTTAATTAAATTAAGTTTACAGTTTTTTTTAATTAAATATATTATTTCTAACTTTAAAATTATTATATATCTCAAATATCAAACTATTTTATTTTTAAATAAATGCTTATTAAGAATTATTAGAGATTTTTTTAATAAAATAATCTTCCAAAGATCATTTTAGATTTTTTACTTTTTCTTCGACAATTATTTTTCATTTATGAATAATCGCAAATCTATCACAAATATTTTCTACATCAGATAAAATATGAGTATTAAAAAACACTGTAGTTCATTTTTTCCTTAATTCAAGAATTAAATCTTTTACCATTTTTCTTCATATAGGATCAAGTCCACTCATGGGCTCATCTAAAAAAACAACTTTTGGATCATTAATTATTGCTTGTGCAAGGCCAATTCTTTGAAGCATTCATTTGGAATATTTTGTAAGTAATTTATCTCATGATCAAGTTAATCAAACCTTTTTTAAAAGTTCTTCTACCTTTTTTTCTAATTTATTTTTATCTTTATAATAAAAATTTCAATTAAATCTTAAAAATTCTTTTCAAGTTAGATATTTATATAAATATGCATTTTCTGGCATGAATCAAATAAGGTTTTTTATAATGTTATCCAAAATATTACTTCATAAAATAAAAATATCTCAGTTATCAGGTTTTATAAGATTTAAAATACATTTCATTGTTGTAGTTTTTCCAGCTCAATTTGGTCATAAAAATCAAAAAATTTCTCATTCAAATATTTCTAGATTTACATCAAAAAGGACTTGTTTTTTATCTAAAAATTTATTCAAATTCTGTATTTTTAATACTGATTTTTTTTTCATAAAAGTTTTTAAAAAATATTTGAGAAATTATAAGTTTTTGTATAAAATTTGCAAGCCAAATTTGAGAAAGTAAATTTTTTAAATAAAATAAATAAAATAACTAAAAATAATATTAATATTTATGAATAAAATTATTATTTGAATAGATGAAGCAGGGAGGTGACCTTGGGCATGACCTGTTGT